>WQWK01000308.1 GCA_009785395.1 Conexibacteraceae bacterium | reverse complement strand
GAACGCCTGGACAGGTGCTTCGCCGCAAAGACGGTGGGCGAGCTGACCGCGCTCACGCGCGACCTGCCGGCCGATCCCGCGCGACGCGGCTCGGCCGCCCGCACCAGCTTCGGCTTGCTCGGCGGCCTGCGAATGATCCCGATCGTCACGATCATTCTGGCCATCGTCGCCATTCACCTGATCGTCGGCGCGGCCGGCGGCCTGTGGGGCCTGATTCCGCTGTTCTTCCTGGCCCGGCTACTGATCTTCCGCGGCGGATTCCGCGCCTGGAGCGGTCGCCGCAGAGCAGCGCTCTAGGTCGGTCTGAGAGGCCGCGCCCGTCAGGCGCGGCCTGTCGTTGGTGGGCGTGGCCGTGAAGATCGACAGTTCATTCATCTAACGCATAGCGCCTATGCCGATGATCGTATTGACGCATAGTCCCCGCGGGCGCATGATTACTGCACTCAACCGAAGGAGACGGCGATGAGCCAGCAGCAAAAGGACGCGCTGAAGGAGATCATCCGCAATGCCCCGCTCGACATCGGCGGTGACGCGGTCGAGCAGCGCGCGAACTTCGAGAAGTTGCTGAGCGCGCGACCGCTCGCTGACGACGTGACCACCACTCCCGGTGAGCTCGGCGGCGTTCCCGTGCTGACCATCGAGACCGGCGGGTCGGGTCACGACGCCGTCGTGCTCTGGTTTCACGGTGGGTGGTATGTGATCGGCTCGCCACGAACGTGCGAGTCGGCAACCACCAGCGTGTGGTCGTCCTCGATCAGCACCATCCCGTTGGGCCACTGCAGGCCGTCTGCGACCTGACGCGCGCTCCCGTCCGGCTCCACCCGGACGACGGCGCCGGGGCCGCCGTTGACATACGCGTTTCCGTCAGCGTCAACCACGAGCTCGTTGAATGGATCCGCGCCAAAGCTGGTCAGATCGGCGAGCGTGTCAAGACTCCCGTCGGGCGCCTGACGAAGCAGCAGCCGCCGCGGGCCGTCGACGACCAGCAGCCGTCCGTCGGGGAGCCAGTCGATGCTGAACGGAATCGTTTGCGGTGCGATCTGCGCGATCGCCTCGCGGTCCCCCCCGCCGGTCACCGCCAGTACCTCGCCGGCACCCCAGTTGCAGACCCAAACGCGGCCGTCGCGCCACCGCGTCGATTCGGGAAAGCCCAGTCCGTCCAGCAGGACCCGCGTCTGAGTCATCGCTCGCATCTCCTGTCACGCCGGCAGTTCTCTCAAACAAAGACTCAGCAGCACCATGATTGTCATCGGCGCATGCCCCCGCGCCGAGGGAGTTCTTGTGATCCGGGCGGTCGCTACGCGCAGGTGATCAGTTCGGGGCCGGCCGTTCTCAGGTCGGCAAGGGCCCGGTCGTCGGCGTCGGTGACTACGCCGCTGACGGCGCTCAGTTCGAGCACCCGGAATGCGGACACCGCGCCGATCTTCTCGGTGCTCGCCAGGACGTAGGTCTCAGCGGCCCGTCCGGCGAGCGTGCGCTTCATCGCGGCCTCTTCGGCATCGCCCGTGGTCAAGCCGTGCTCGTGGTGGACGCCGGTGACGCCGAGCAGGAAGAGGTCGGCCGTGATGCCGGCGGCGGCCTCGGCGGTGGCCGCGCCGCAAGCGACGGCCGAGTGCTTGTAGATGCGCCCGCCGAGCAGAAGCACCTCGATCGTGGGATGGTCGACGAGCGCAGCGGCGATGGTCGGGCTGTGGGTGATGACCGTGGCCTGCAGGTTCCGTGCCAGCGCGCGTGTGACCGCGAGCGTCGTCGTCCCGCCGTCGAGGATCACCTTGTCGCCGGGCTTGATGAGTTGTGCGGCGCGGCCAGCAACTCGCTGCTTGCTCGCGGGCTCGACGGCAGCGCGCGCGCGATAGTCGACGATGGCACGGGAGATCGGGACCGCTCCACCGTAGACGCGTTGGCAGAGCCCGGCTGCCGCGAGTTCGCGCAGGTCTCGGCGGATGCTGTCCTCCGAAATGCCGAGATCCCCAGCGACCTCGCGCGCGATGACCTTGCCGTCAGCGCTGAGGCGGGCGAGAAGCAGCTCTCGGCGTTCCGTCACGAGCATTGCACGATGCATCGTACTCTCGTGCACGATTTCGCGTATCGTGCAGGATCATGCACTCACCGCAGATGATCCTCATCGCAGGCCCATACCGATCGGGAACCGGAGACGACCCGGCCCTGATGGCGGAGAACCTCGCCCGGCTCGAGCAGGCATCCTGGCCGATCTTTCGAGCCGGACACGTCCCGATGATCGGGGAGTGGGTCGCGCTTCCGGTTCTGCGCAGCGCCGGGGGCTACGGTCCCCTCGACCCGCTCGCCGAGCAGGTCATGTACCCCACCGCCGAGCGGCTGCTCGAGCACTGCGACGCGGTGCTGCGTCTGCCCGGCGACTCGACCGGTGCCGACCGGGACGTCGCGATCGCGCGGCGACGCGGCATCCCCGTCTACCACCACGTTGAGGAGATACCCGGCTGCGAGTCATCGGACGCATGACCGCCCACGCCCTCGGCCTCAGCGCGCGGCGATACCCGCCGCCGAACGGCTGATCAGACGGCGTCAACGGTGCGGCTGACCAGCCAGGCGTGCTTGCCGAGCTGGCGGACGCGCCCAAAGCCGAGATCCTCGAGCAGCTCCACGGTGGCGGTGAACAGGAATCGACCCTGCGCCTCGCGGCCAGAGGTCGCCTCCGAGACCGCCTCGACCAGGCCGCCGCCCTCAGCGGCGATCTGCTGAAGGGCGCCCTCCACGGCGGCCCGGGCGATCCCCTGGCCGCGGTGGCGCTTGTCGACGAAGATGCAGGCGATGCGCCAGTCCGCGCGCGGCGGTGGGTCCCGCTCGTAGGCGCGGCGGTGCTTGAGTCGAAGCTCGCCCGGCCGGCCGTACTGGCACCACCCCTGCACGTCGCCGGCTGAGTCGAAGACGAGCGCCTGGTGAACACGGCCGGCGCGGACCAGCTCCTCCTTGAGCGTGCGCGTATGGTCGCGCCCCTGCTTCCACTCCACGTGGTTCGGGGCGCACCGACAGCCGCCGTAGATTCCGTTGTTGCGCTGCACCAGGTCGGCGAAGGCGTCCCAGGTCGACGGATCGAGCTTGCCGATCGAGTAACCTAGGACGTTGTCGGCCACGACCTCTACGTGGGCTGATCTCGCGGGACGATACGCGCGAGCTTAGTGATCTGCGCCGGGGGGTCACCCCTTCGCTGTCCCCCGGGGCGTTGCCTGCAACCTCCGCGGCACGAACCGCGACCTGGCGAGCGTCGCCGGCAGCGACACGGCCCGGCGGGCGCCGTCCGGGCCGGTCGCTGCCTGCTGCTCCAGCTCGGCGGCGCGGAG
>WQWK01000307.1 GCA_009785395.1 Conexibacteraceae bacterium | reverse complement strand
GTCGGAACGACCTGCGCGCCGAGCTTGTCCCAGGACACCTTCGGCTCGAAGCCCTTCATCAGCAGACCCTGCTTATCGAGGCCGGCGAACGCGGTGTCGCCGTCGACCCACAGCAGGCCCCACTTCGGGTTGTTCTTCGACGCCTCGATCTGGGTCAGCAGCGGACCGGTCGAGTTGTCGTCGAGCGTGACCGGGATGCCGGTCGCCTTCTTGAAGGCGGCCACCATCGCGTGGTCATAGCCCTGAGCCGAATAAACGACCAGCGTGGGCTTGCTCGACGCGGCGCTCGTGCTGGCGCTGACCGCCGCCACGAGCGCAGAGGCCGCAAGTGCGGCGACTGCGAGCGAAGCCCGCGTACGTACCTTGTTCAGCATAATTCTCCTTCGTGAGAAGCGCCGTGCGGTCGGAGCCGCACGTTGTTTCAATGGTGGTCCTACGATCCGAGTTTCTGACCACTACGGTCAAAAATTGTTATCGAGTTGTCAATCTGTTGTGAATCTGGAGTTACCGGGTCCCTCACGCCGGGTCGCGGGACGCGGGTCGCGGCTGCGTAAAAACTCGTAAATGAGCGCGCTGGCGACGGCCACGATCACCCGCAGCCTTTAGAGTTGGCCCGAGATGATCGAGGTCAACGGACTCACCAAGCACTACGGCGACAGGGTCGCCGTCGAGGATCTGACCTTCCAGATCCAGCCCGGCATCGTCACCGGTTTTCTCGGGCCCAACGGCGCCGGCAAGTCGACGACGATGCGGCTGATCCTGGATCTCGACAACCCCACGCGCGGGCATGCGATCGTCAACGGCAAGCGCTACCGCGACCACGCCGCCCCACTGCACGAGGTCGGAGCGCTGCTCGAAGCGCGCGCAGTCCACACCGGCCGCACCGGCTACAACCATCTCCTCGCGCTCGCCCAGACCCACGGCATCCCGCGCAGGCGCGTGAACGAGGTGATCGACATCGTCGGGCTCGAGTCGGTCGCCAACAAGCGCGTCGGCGGCTTCTCGCTCGGCATGGGCCAGCGTCTTGGCGTCGCAGCCGCACTGCTCGGCGATCCGGCCACGGTGATCCTCGACGAGCCGGCCAACGGGCTCGACCCCGAGGGGATCCGCTGGATCCGCAACCTGCTCAAGAGCCTCGCCGCCGAAGGCCGCACCGTGTTCCTCTCCTCGCACCTGATGAGTGAGATGGAGCAGACGGCCGAGCGCCTGATCGTGATCGGCAAGGGACGCCTGATCGCCGACACCGATGTCGCCAGCTTCGTGGCTGACGCGTCCTCCGGCGCGCCCGTGCGGGTGCGCTCCCCGCAACCCGCCGAAATGGCCGAAGCGCTCAGGGCCGGCGGCGGCCGCACCGAGCCGGACGAGGGCGGCGCGCTGAAGGTGTTCGGCCTGACCACCGAGCAGGTGGGCGAGATCGCGGCCGCGCAGCGGCTCGTGCTGCACGAGCTGACGCCGATCCAGGTCTCGCTGGAGGACGCCTTCATGAGCATCACGAGGGACTCGGTCGAGTACCAGCACCACGACCAGCCGGCGGTCGAGGCCGAGGCCGCGGTCGGAGCGGAGGTCTGATCATGACCGCCACGACCGCCCCCGCACCGACCACAACGCCGTTCCGCGCCCAGCGCGGTGACGAGCGTGTGACGCTCCCGCGCGTGATCCGCTCCGAGTGGACGAAGCTGTGGACGCTGCGCTCGAGCCGCTGGTCACTGTTCCTCGCGTTCATCTCGCAGGCAGGCCTCGGCCCGCTGATCGCGCTGATCCAGATGTCGCGCTGGTCAAGCCTCAGCCTTCAGGACCGGCTCTCGATCAACCCAATCGACCACAGCCTCGGCGGCTGGCACCTCTCCCAGCTCGCGATCGCGATCCTCGCGGTGATGACGGTCACCGGCGAGTACCACACGGGCATGATCCGCTCGAGCATGCTGGCTTCGCCGAAGCGGCTGCCCGTGCTCTGGGCGAAACTGATCGTGTTCTGCTCGGTGACCTTCGTGCTGATGATCGTCGCCGCGTTCATCGGCTTCTTCGCCGGCCAGGCGATCTTCTCGCAGCACCACGTCAACGTCGCCATCAGCGCGCCGCATGCGCTGCGGTCGGTGATCGGCGCCGCGCTGTTCGTCACCGCCACGGGCGCGCTCTGCATCGGGCTGGGAGCGTTGGTCCGCCGCACGGCCGGCGGCATCGCGCTGTTCGTCGGCCTCTTCTTCGTCCTGCCGGGCCTGATCCACGCGCTGCCGACGTCCATCTTCAACGCGCTCAACCCCTACATGCCGAGCAACGCCGGCGGCGGGATCGCACAGGCGCTCCAGGATTCCAACGTGTTCTCCCCGTGGGGCGGCTTCGCGCTGTTCATGGGCTACACCGTCGCCGTGATCGCGTTCGCGGCGTGGATGCTGCTGAAGCGCGACGTCTAGCGCCGGCGGCCAGGTGCAGCCGGGCGGCAGCGATCAGCTCGCGAGCCGCCTCAGCCCGCGAGCCCATGGGTGTATGCGTAGTGAACCGCCTGCGCGCGATCGCGCGCGTCGATCTTGGAGAAGACGTGGTTGATGTGCGTCTTCACGGTCGCCTCGCTGACGAACAGCTCAGAGGCAATCTCGCGGTTTGACAGTCCCCGCGCGATCAGCGTCAGCACCTCTGCCTCGCGCGGGGTGAGGTCGTCCGGCAGCGTTGCACGCGAGGGTGGCTGGGGGCGGGTGGCTGGGATCGATCCGCCTGCTTCCGAACCCTGGGACGCTCCACCGGGCGGCGATGCGGGCTGCGCGGTCGCCGCCGCGATCAACTGCTGATGCACCACCGGGTCCAGCAGCGACTGATGCGCCGCGGCCGCTTCGACCGCGCGCGTGATCTCGGCGATGCCGGCGTCCTTGGTCAGGTAGCCGCGGGCGCCCGCCCCGAGCGCGTCGAGGATCGACGCCTCGTCGGCGTGGGTGGTGAGCACCACCACCTCTGTGTCCGGGTGCGCAGTGCGGATCTGGCGCGTCGCCTCGACGCCGTCCATCCGCGGCATGCGCAGATCCATCAGGACGACATCGGGCGCGTACTGCTGACACAGGCTCACCGCCTCCTCACCGTCACGGGCGGCGGCCACCGGCTCGATCCCGGACGCGGCGTCGAGCAGCGTCATCAGGCCCTCGCGCACGAGGCCCTGATCGTCGGCCACGAGTACGCGGATCGGATCGCTCACGGCCGCGGTTCCCGCGGCAGATGGAGGCTCACACGCCAGCCCTCGGACGTGGGGCCCGCGGCGAGCGTCCCGCCAAGCTGGGTCGCACGCTCGCGCATGCCCCGCAGCCCGTAGCCGCCGCCCGTGCCCGCCAGGCCGGAGCCGGCGACCGGCGCGG
>WQWK01000306.1 GCA_009785395.1 Conexibacteraceae bacterium | reverse complement strand
GGGATGGGAGCGCTCCGTGGAGGGCACCGTCTCGTGGCGGTTCAGCTGAACCGTTGGCGTGAGGAGAAGGGAACACTTACGACCGAACCCGGCCGCCGGCCAGGTCGGCGTCGGCATGCTCATCTTCGAAACGCCGGACGATAACTCCGTACCTCATTGAGGGAGGTTTCTGGTGAAAATCCGGTCCATGGCCGCAACTGCGGTCGGCGCGCTCGCCCTTGCTGCAACCGGCGCCGCTGCAGTAGCGAGCGCTGACAACGGCGGGCAGAGCAAGGCGCCCAGCTTCACGGCCCCGGCGAACTCGTTGCGCTCGCTGGCGGCCGATGTGAACCTGCGGTTCGGCACGGCGGCCACGCCGCTGGATCTGAGCGATCCCACGCTGTCCGGGATCACGTCGAGCCAGTTCTCGGTCCTGACGCCTGAGAACGAGATGAAGTGGCAGGTGGTCGAGCCGGAGCGAGGCGTGTACGACTGGACGGGCGCCGACAACCTGGTCAACTACGCCGAGGCGCACGGCGAGCTGGTGCGCGGCCACACGCTGGTGTGGCACAACCAGCTGCCGAACTGGCTGACCAGCGGCGTGAGCGAGCAGGACTCGAGCGGCGATTGCCCGGCCGGCTCGCCGAGCACCTGCATCAGCAACGCCGAGCTGAAGACCCTGCTGCACCAGCACATCACCACCGAGGTGAGCCGCTTCCGCGGGAAGATCTGGCAATGGGATGTGGTCAACGAGATGATCAGCGACAACGGCACCGGGCTGAACCTGACCTCCGACTTCTGGCTCGAGCATGAGGGCGAGAGCATCATCCCCGACGCGTTCCGCTGGGCGCACGCGGCAGATCCGCACGCGCTGCTCTGTTACAACGACTACAACATCGCGGGTGAGGACGGCAACAACGCCAAGTTCAACACCGCCTACGCGCTGGTCAAGGGAATGCTGGCGGACGGCGTGCCGATCAGCTGCGTCGGTGACCAGGGCCACCTGGACCTGCAGTACGGGTTCAACGGCAACCTCATGACCCAGGATCTGCAGGCCTACGCCAACCTGGGCCTGAAGGTCGCGATCACCGAGGCCGACGTGCGCATGTTCGTGGACAACGCGACGCAGCAGGACCCGATCGTCGGCAAGTTCACCAACCCGGACGGAACGACTGGCTACGACACCAACGCCAGCCACACCGCCGATACGGCCCAGGCCGCCTGGTACGACCAGATGCTCACCTCCTGCCTGCAGGTGCGCGCGTGCATCTCGTTCACGGTGTGGGGCTTCGACGACCAGGAGTCGTGGGTGCCGAGCACCTTCTCCGGTGAGGGCGGCGCCGACCTGTACGACGTGAACCTCAACCAGAAGCCGGCCTACGGCGCCCTCCAGCAGACGCTGGAGGCGGCACTGCCCGGCGGCATCCAGCGCC
This sequence comes from Conexibacteraceae bacterium, assembly GCA_009785395.1. The sequence goes on along the minus strand of WQWK01000306.1, from coordinate 1,938 downwards.
GTCCCGAGACGGGGACACCGGGTCTCTAGATGACTCAGTCATCTAGCCGGTAACCGCGCCTGGGGCAGCGCCCGAGCAGCGAGCCCGCCGCCAAGCATGGCGGCGGGCTCGTGCTCGTGGCGGGCGCGAGCATGGCGGCGGGCTCGCGCTCGGGCGGGCGCCGGCGTTGACCCGCCCCGCCCCGGTCACTGCCTGGCGAGCTTCTTCCCCGGGTTGAACAGCCCCTTGGGGTCGAGCGCCCGCTTGACAGCCTCGTGCGCAGCGATGGCCGCCGGCGACCACTGGCCGGCCAGCTGGCCGGCCTTGAGCAGGCCGAGGCCGTGCTCGCCGCTGACCGTCCCGCCGAGCTCGCGCGCGAGCGCGAACAGGTCGAGCGCCGCGGCCCGCGCGCGCCGGACCTCGCCGGCGTCGGCGGGGTCGTATAGGAACGACGAGTGCAGGTTGCCGTCGCCGGCGTGACCCCACGAGGTCGCCTCGACGCCGTGCGCGGCGCCGATTGCGAGCGTGCGCTCGATCGCCTCCTGCAGACGGTCGAGCGGCACCGCAATGTCCTCTGAGAGCTTCTCGCCGCGGGCCCCCCGCACGCCATACGAGACGCCGCTGCGCCAGCGCCACAGTTCGCGCGGCTCGTAGGCCGCCGCGCCCGGCCCGAGCGCCTCGAACAGCGCGTCGCGCTCAGCCTCGGACTCCGCCTCGCAGATCACCATCAGCTCGATCCCGCTCGCATCGAGAAACGGGGGAGGGGCGTGGCGGATGCAGCTGCCCTCCAGGTACTCGATCGTGGCGGGCACCACGCCCGAGGCGAGCGCCGACTCGATCGCCTCGACACCCTCGGCGATCGTGCCGTAGCCCGCCACGACCGGGATCGCCATCGCGGGCGCCGGCACGAACCGCAGCCATGCAGCGGTGATGATCCCGAGCGTTCCCTCGCTGCCGATCAGCAGCCCGCGCAGGTCGTACCCGGCGGCGTCCTTGCGGACGGGACCGCCGAACCGGGCCAGCTCGCCGGGCGCGAGAACGGCCTCCACACCGGTGACCCAGCGCGAGGTCACGCCGTACTTGAACGCGTGCGGACCGCCCGCGTTGGTCGCGAGGTTGCCGCCGATCTGCGACTGCTCTGGGGCGCCCGGATCGGGCGGGAACACCAGCCCGTTCTCACGCGCGAGCCGCTGCACGGTCGCCGTGGTCACCCCGGCCTCGACCTCCATGCGCCAGAGCAGCGGGTCGAAGGACCGCACACGATTGAGCCGGCCCAGCGCGACCGCAACCCCGATCCCGTCGGAGAACCGCGGCACGATCCCGCCGGAGAACCCGGTCGCGCCGCCGACGGGCAGGATCGCGACGTCGTTGGCGTAGGCCCAGGCGACAACCGCTCGCACCTCATCGGCGCTCCCCGGGTGCACCACCACCGGCGCGACCCCGCTCAGGCCGCTCGCGTCCTCGAGTCGCACGTCGCGCTCGAGGTGCTGGGCTCCGACGATGCGCGCGAGCGCGTCGGTTTCGAGGGCGGTCATCACCGTATTGTCCGCGTCCGGGCCGGAGGAAGCCGGGGCGGGCGAGCAAGCGAGCCGCCCGCCCCGCAGTAATTACAGGCGCACGAGGTTCTCGCTCGTGACCCCGCGGGTGATCCCGCGCAGGTCCACGAACAGTGACGCCTGGCGGGCGATGTCCAGGTGTGGGACGCCGGGGTGGGCGGTCACGAGCACGACGGCGTCGGCGTCCTCGACCGCATCCGCGAGCTCGACGCTCGCCAGCCCGAACTGCTCGAGCGCGGGCACGAACGGGTCGTGGTAGACGAGCTCGGCCCCGCGCGCGATCAGCATCTCGATGATCTTCAGGGCCGGAGACTCGCGCATGTCGCCGATGCCGCTCTTGTAGGAGACGCCGAGGATCGCGATCTTCGAGCCCCTGATCGGCTTGGCCACGTCGTTGAGCGCC
>WQWK01000305.1 GCA_009785395.1 Conexibacteraceae bacterium | reverse complement strand
CCGTCAGCCTTCTGACCGCACGGCTTCACCGGCACGATCGTCGGCTTGCCGTTGCCCGGCAGCTTGCACGAGTTGTGGCAGAGGTCGTAGGTGAGGATCTCGGGGACGGTGTTGGGGCTGACGGACTCCGCGTACTCGAGGTAGTTGTTGAGGTCGATCGCGGTCCGGTCCACGCCGTTCTTGTCGATGTCCCAGGTCCCGTAGCGCATCTGCTGCGGCTGGCCCCAGATCGGCTGCAGCTTCGCCTTGTACTTGGCCATGTTGGCGCCGCTCTGTTCGAGGAACAGCGTGGTCTGCGGCTGCGAGATGATCGCGTTCGGCGGCACCAGCGGAGCCGTGTAGAACTTCACGCCCGCAAGCGGGTTGGCGGCCAGCGGGCCGGTCGGCGCGGTGGTCGGCAGCGTCGTGTATCCGAGTCCCGTGGCCTGCAGGGCCAGCGGATCGGCCGGGTCGTGCACGGCGGGCATCGGGTCGTTGCCGAGGATCTGCACGCTCGCGACGTCGGCCGACCCGACAAGGCCCTTGGCGAAGATCTTCACCGAGAACTGCTTGGTCGGCCCGGGCATCCCGTGGTTGACGACCGGAACCTGGATCGACGCGCTCGTCTGGCCGGCCGCGAACGTCACAGACGCCGGATGGTGGGTGTTGGTCTCGGTGTAGTCGAGGCCCGGAATCGCATCGTCCACGGCGCTCGGCTGCTCGGTGAACCAGTAGATGGTCGACGTGCTCTTCGTGTTGCCCGTGCGCGTCAGCGTGAGCGGGGCGCTGCCCACATTCTCGCTGACCGAATAGGTCGGGGACGCGAACTGCACGGTCGTCGCGCTGGCCACGGCCGCGCCCACGAGGGACAACGCGGCTGCGCAGACGAGGGCGATCAGGAACCGCAGGCCGTGACGCACGAGAAAAAGCATAGAACGCATCGACCGGTGAGCGATGCACCACCTCGACCTTCGTCAACCGAGAGTGACGCTGGCGGGCCGGGGCTTGACAAATGATTAGCGGCTACTAATCTATTGCCTAGTTAGCACTCACTAAGTACAGCTACGCAGAGGAGCCACCCACCGTGCCAACAACAGAAACCGTCAACTCCCGCAGCCGCATCGCCACACTGGTGATCGTCTCGGTCGGTCTGTTCATGGTCGTGCTGGACAACCTCGTCGTCAGCGTCGCGCTGCCGAGCATCCACCGGGATCTCGGCGCCTCGATGCAGTCGCTCGAGTGGACCGTGAACGCCTATGTCCTGTCCTACGCAGTGCTGCTGCTGACCGGCGCCGCGCTCGGCGACCGCTTCGGCCGCAAACGCATGTTCATGGCCGGGATCGCGTTGTTCACCGCCGCCTCGGCGGGGTCGGCGCTGTCACCAACAATGGGCGTGCTGATCGGCACCCGTGCGCTTCAGGGCGTCGGCGCAGCGATCGTCACACCGCTGACACTGACGCTGCTGGCGGACGCCTTCCCGCCGGAGCGTCGCGGCCTCGCGCTCGGCGTCTGGTCCGGGATCAGCGGCGTCGCCGTCGCGCTCGGCCCGCTGGTGGGCGGCGCCGTGATCCAGCTGGCCACATGGCACTGGATCTTCTGGATCAACGTGCCGATCGGGCTGGCCCTCGTCCCCACGGCCGCGCGCCGGCTGCACGAGAGCTACGGCCCTGAGCGCGGACTGGACCTGCTCGGGCTGGGTCTCTCGGGAGCCGGGCTGTTCGGTGTGATCTTCGGGCTGATCCGCGCACAGACGATCGGCTGGACCACGACCGAGGTCGTGATCTCACTCGCCGCAGGCATCGCGCTGCTGGTCGCCTTCGTCCTGCACGAACTGCGTACCGACGACCCGATGCTGCCGATGAGCTTCTTCAAGAATCGCAGCTTCGCGGTCACCAACGCCGTGTCGCTGGCGATGTACTTCGGGATGTTCGGCTCGATCTTCTTCGTGAGCCAGTACCTGCAGAACGTGCTCGGCAACACACCGCTGCAGGCCGGGGTGAAGCTGCTGGTCTGGACCGGCGCGGTGATGGTCGTGTCCCCCGCCGCCGGCTACTTCTCGGAGCGCTTCGGGAGCCGGCTGTTCATGGCCGCCGGGCTCGGCCTGCAGGCGATCGCGCTCGGCTGGCTGGCGTCGGAGGTACAGCTCGGCCAGTCATACCTCAGCATGGTCGTGCCGTTCATCTTCGCCGGTGCCGGCATGGCGCTGGTGTTCGCGCCGGCCGCGAGCGCGGTGCTCGCCGCGGTGCGCACCGACCAGGCCGGCCAGGCCTCGGGCGCGACCAACGCGATCCGCGAGCTGGGCGGCGTGCTGGGGATCGCGGTGCTGTCGACGATCTTCAGCGCCCACGGAAGCTACGCCTCGGGCCAGGCCTACGTCAACGGCCTGACACCGACGATGTGGGTCGGCGCGGCGGTCCTGCTCGTGGGCGCGCTGATCGCGCTGGCGGTCCGCTTCGAGAAGCCCGCACCCAGCGAGACAGCTGAAGTGCCAGTCACGTCCGGTGGCGTCTCCGCCGCCGCCACGGCCTAGGATGAAGTGGTGGCCACCACTGCAAAACAGCCCAAGCAGCGCGTCCCGGCCGCCGAGCGCCGGGACGCGCTGATCGCCGCGGCCGTCGAGGAGTTCGCCCTCGGCGGCCTGCACGGCACCCCGGTCGACCGGATCGCACGACGTGTCGGCGTCGCCCAGCCGTACGTCTTCAGCCTGTTCCCGACCAAGCGCGACCTTTTCATCGCCGCCGTGGAGCGGGGTTTCGAGCTCACCAGCGACCTGTTCAGCGAGACAGCCGCCGAGTTCAGGCGCGAGCACGCGGGGGTCGACTACCCACAGAACGAGATGCTGAGGGCGTTCGGCATCGTTTACACCGAACTGCTCTTCTCCAACCGGCCGATGCTGATGCTGCAGCTGCAGGCGTACGCGGCCTGTGATGACGACGCTATCCGCGAGCGCGTCTGCGCCGCCTATGAGCGGCTCGCCTCCAGAGTCCAGGAGCTGACGGGCATCGATGATGATCACCTCAACGAGTTCCTCAGCATCGGCATGTGGCTCAACGTCCAGGCGGCGATCCTCGGCGGCGAGAATGTCGACGGGCTGTGCGACTGGATCAAGCGGCTGCATCCGCCCGAAGCGCCCGCCGGTTAGTCCTCTCGTAATGGTGGGTCATACTGGCGGGTCGTAGTGGCGGGTCGTGAGCGCTCGCTGGCGGCGGCGCTGCTGCTCGTCGCCCTCAACCTGCGCCTGGCCGTGGCAGCGGTTCCGCCCGTGCTCAGCCAGATCCGCCACACGACCGGCCTGAGCTCGGCGGGCGGCGGCCTGCTGACCGGCGTGCCCGTGTTCTGCTTCGGGCTCGCGGCACTGGCGGCGCCGTGGCTGAT
>WQWK01000304.1 GCA_009785395.1 Conexibacteraceae bacterium | reverse complement strand
CGGCGGCCGGGTGACGGTCACGGATACGGTCACCGAGACGATCCCCGCCACGAGCACGACACCGCCGGGCACGACATCGCCGCCGACGACGACCACCGGTACGGCCCACAGCACGGCCTGCACGGCGTCCGACCTGACGCCCTCCTACCTCGGCTCCAACGGCGCCGCCGGCACATTCGTGCTCGCGATCGCGCTCAAGAACACGGGCAGCGCGAGCTGCCATACCTACGGCTGGCCCGGGGTGCAGTTCCTGTCCGCGAGCGGGGCGAAGCTGCCCACCCACGCGAGGCGCACGACCAGCGACGTGGTCGGCGCCACGCCCGCCAACGTGCTCACGCTGAAGCCGGGCGAGGAGGCGTCGTTCCGGATCGCCGCCAGCGACGTCGGCCCAGGCGGGACCAGTTGCCCGAACGCCACGCGGCTGCAGATCTATGCGCCCGACGACACGGTCACGATGCACGTGGCGCTGCCCGGCATCGCCGCCTGCGGGAGGGCGACGCTGTCCCCGATGCTGCCGGGCAAGAGCGCGTTCAGCGGACAGTGAACCGGCTGACGCCGTCATCGTCGCGCTCGACGACGGCGCCCGCGGCGAGCAGGATGTCGAGGTGCCCGAGCACCTCTGAGATGGTCAGGTAGGCCTGCTTGATGGCGACCTCGCCCCACATCTCGCCGGCGATCTCGTGCGCGGTCAGCGACCGGCCGCCCAGGAGCTCGAGGATTCGGCGCGCGCGGCGCGCCTGGTCGGCCAGCCGCCGGTCGATCAAACCGGCGGGATCCTCAACGACGTCTCCATGGCCGGGAAGGACGCGGCTGACGCCCAGCTCGCGTGTGGCCTCGAGCGAGCGCGCGTAATCGAGCAGGGGCGTCGGACGCAAGCCGCTGTCGAGGCCGCTGGCAAAGCCAGCCAGCGGCCGAGTGATCAGCGCGTTCGAGGAGATGTGTCCGATCAGGTGGTCGCCGCCGATCAGGACGCCGGTCGCGGAATCGAGGAAGACGAGGTCGGAGGGGCTGTGGCCCGGGCGATGGTGGACGCCGAACTCGCGGCCGCCCATCGTCAGGGTCGCGCCGTCCTGGAGCGGGCGCGTGACCACGGCCCGCGAGCCGTACGAGTGCATCCCGGCCGAGAGCACTCCGAGCAGGGCGACGATGTCGGGCCTGAGCCCGTGCCGCAGCATCACGGCCTGCGCGTACTGGTCGTCGAGCTTGGCGCTCGCGCGGTAATCGGTCAGCCACGGCGCCAGCGGGGCGAAGGCCGCCACCTCGGCCCCGGAGCGGCGCGCGAGGATCTCGGTCAGACCCTCGTGATCCATGTGCTGGTGCGTGAGGACGATCAGCTCGAGCTCCTCGACACGCACGCCGAGCTCCGCGAGGCCCCGCTCCAGATGGTCCAGCGCGCTGCCCGAGTTGGGCCCGGTGTCGACCAGCGTGAGCGGCTCGCCGACCAGCAGGTAGCAGTTGATCAGACCGACAGCGAACGGCGTCTCGACCGCGATCCGGTGGATCCCCGCGGCCGGCTCGTCGCTCAGCTTCGCGGTCACTCGCGAATCAGCGCGACTCACGCGCGAATCAGCGCGAGGATCTCATCGCGCTTGGCCTCCATGTCAGCCTCGGAGACGAGCGACTCGAGGCAGAGGCGGAGCAGCGGCTCGGTGTTGGAGGCGCGGACGTTGAAGTGCCAGTCGGGGTAATCGATCGAGATGCCGTCGAGCGTGTGCTGGTCTGCGTCGGAGAACCGCTCGGTGATCTCGGCGACCTTTGCGTGCTGGTCGGCCACCTGGGAGTTGATCTCGCCCGAGATGAAGTACCTGCCGCGCAGCGGCGCGAGCAGCTCGGACATCTTCACGCCCCGCTGCGACAGCTCCTCGAGGATCAGCAGCGCCGGGATCGTGCCCGAGTCGGCGCAGAAGAAGTCGCGGAAGTAATAGTGCCCGGAGACCTCACCGCCGAAGATGCCGCCCTCCTCGCGCATGCGCTTCTTGAAGAACGCGTGACCCACGCGATTGATCAGCGCCGTGCCGCCGGCGGCGGCGACGATGTCCGGAACGGCGCGGCTCGCGCGCACGTCGTACAGGATCGTCTCGCCGGGGTGCTTGGCGAGCAGCGAGCGGGCGAGGATCGCCGTCAGGAAGTCACCGTCGACGAAGCGGCCGGTGTCGTCGATGAAGAAGCAGCGGTCGGCGTCCCCGTCCCAGGCGATCCCGAGGTCGGCCCCCTGGCGCACGACCTCGGCCATGATGAACTCGCGGTTCTCGGGAAGCAGCGGGTTCGGCTCGTGATCGGGGAACTCGCCGTCAGGCGTGAAATAGCACTCGACCAGCTCCAGGCCGAGGCGCTCGAGCAGCCGCCCGACCATCGGGCCGGACATGCCGTTGCCGCCGTCGACGACGACCTTCAGCGGCCGGATCGTGTCGGGGTCGATGAACTTCCCGACGAACGCGTGGAACTCGTCATAGATCTCGACCGTTTCGATGCTGCCGCCGCCGGGCGGCTCGCCCAGGCCCCCGGCGACCAGGTCCCTGATGTCGCCGATGCCCTCCTCGCCTGAGAGCGCCAGCACGCCACGGCGGACCAGCTTGGCGCCGGTGTAGGCCTTCGGGTTGTGCGAGGCGGTGCACATCACGCCGCCGTCGAGCTCACGCGAGCCGACGAGGTAATAGAGCATCTCGGTGCCGACCATGCCGGCGTCGATCACGTGCGCACCCTCGGCGACCATGCCGGCGCCGTAGGCGGCGGCCATCTCGGGAGCCGAGAGGCGCATGTCCCGTCCGAGCCCGAGCCGCAGCTCGCGGACGGGCTTGCCGGCGAGCCCGGCGATCACGCGCGCGAACGCGCGGCCGATCGCGTGGGCGCCGTCGGCGTCGAGGTCGACGCCGTAGATGCCGCGGATGTCGTAGGCCTTGAAGATTTCTGGGGAGATCGTGAGCATTGCGCGCATCCTATCCCGCGGGACCGGCTGTTCAGGCTCCGGCGACCGGCTCGCGCGAGGCCGGCCATCTCTCCTAGACTTCGCAGACATGTCAGGGCATTCGAAATGGGCTTCGATCAAGCACAAGAAGGCGATCGTGGACTCGCGCCGCGGTCAGCACTTCACCAAGCTGGCTCGCGCCGTACAGGTCGCCGCCAAGGAGGGTGGGGGCGACCCGGAGGGCAACTCGGCGCTCGCGCTCGCGATCCAGAAGGCCCGCGATGCCTCGATGCCCAAGGACAACATCGAGCGCGCGATCCAGAAGGGCACCGGCGCCGGATCCGACGCCGAGAACTTCGAGACTGTCGTCTATGAGGGCTACGGGCCCGGCGGTGTCGCGATGCTGATCGAGGCGCTCACCGACAACCGTAACCGCACCGCGGCCGACGTGCGCCACATCGTCGGCAAGAACGGCG
>WQWK01000303.1 GCA_009785395.1 Conexibacteraceae bacterium | reverse complement strand
CTCCGAGGGCCCGCTGCCGCAGACCCGCTTCGTGCTGCGCAAGGCGCTTGAGGCGCGGCTGCCGGTGATCCTCGTGATCAACAAGATCGATCGGCCGGACGCTCGCATCAGCGAGGTGATCGACGAGGTCTATGAGCTGTTCCTCGACCTCGAGGCCGACGAGTCGCAGATCGATTTCCCGATCGTCTACACCAACGCCAAGGCGGGTACGGCAACTCTGGACCTCGACGTTGCGGGCACGGATCTGAAGCCGCTCCTGGACCTCCTGGTCGACCACATCCCGGCGCCCGAGTACGAGGAGGGCGCGCCGCTGCAGGCGCACGTCACCAACCTCGACGCCTCACCCTACGTCGGCCGCATCGCGATCTGCCGCGTGCATCAGGGCACGATCCGCAAGGGCGAGACGGTCGCCTGGTGCCGCAACGGCGGCGAGGAGATCGAGCGTGTCAAGGTCACCGAGCTGTTCGTGACCGAGGCGCTCGAGCGCGTCAGCGCCGACGAGGCGCGAGCCGGTGACATCATCGCCGTCGCCGGCATCCCCGAGATCACGATCGGAGACACGCTGTCCGATCCGGAGAACCCGAAGCCGCTGCCGCCGATCACCGTCGACGAGCCGTCGCTGTCGGTCACGCTCGGCACCAACGACTCGCCGCTGGCCGGCCAGGACGGTGACAAGCTGACCGCCTCGCAGCTGAAGGCACGGCTCGAGCGTGAGCTGATCGGCAACGTCTCGCTGCGCATCAACCAGACCGAGCGCCCCGATGTCTGGGAGGTACAGGGACGCGGCGAGCTGGCGCTCGCGGTGCTCGTCGAGGTGATGCGGCGTGAGGGCTTCGAGATGACCGTCGGCAAGCCGCAGGTCGTCACGCGCGACGTGGACGGCAAGGTCCACGAGCCGATGGAGCGGATGAGCGTTGACACGCCCGAGGAGTACGTCGGCGTGATCACGCAGATGCTGGCCCTGCGCAAGGGCCGTATGGAGCAGATGATCAATCACGGCACGGGCTGGGTGCGGATGGAGTACATCATCCCGGCGCGCGGCCTGATCGGCTTCCGCACCGAGTTCCTCACCGAGACGCGTGGCACCGGCCTGGTGCACCACGTCTTCGATCGCTGGGAGCCCTGGCAGGGCGAGATCCGCACGCGCGGCACCGGTTCCCTGGTGGCCGACCGCCGCGGCAAGGTCGCCTCGTTCGCGCTGTTCAATCTGCAGGAGCGCGGATCGCTGTTCGTCGGACCCGGCGAGGAGGTCTACGAGGGCATGATCGTCGGCGAGAACGCGCGCGCCGAGGACCTGGACGTCAACGCCGTCAAGGAGAAGCACCTCACGAACATGCGGAGCTCGACCGCCGACGAGCTCGTGCGGCTGGTGCCCAAGCGCGAACTCTCGCTCGACCAGGCCTTGGAGTTCCTGCGCGAGGACGAGTCGGTCGAGGTCACGCCTCTCAACGTGCGGCTGCGCAAGACCGTTCTGGACCAGACCTCACGCGTCAAGGCCGCCCGTGCGCGCAAGCGCACCGAGGCTTGACGGCCGAAACGCCCCGCGGCCAGGCCTATTACGCAAGTGGTGGGATTCCTGCATATTGCAGGATCTCTTGCAAACCTCAAGCTTTAGTTTCCTACTAACAAGCGCCGGGTATGGTGTTCAACCAGCGCGCCACCATACGGCGTATTGAGGGATGCGACGGACGCAGGAATCGTCGTCGTATCGACGACAGATCCTGTTTTGCACCTACTCCGTAACAACAAGCGCCTGACGGTCGCTGCCGCCACGCTGGCCGCCATGCTCGGCGGCGGAGCGTTGATCGCCAGCGAATCCTCGGCCGACCTCCAGAGCCAGCTTCAGGCCAGCAAGTCGGCTGCGGCGTCGCTACAGAGCCAGATCAGCTCCGACAGCGCGCAGATCCAGAACACCGCCAACGGCGCCGCCGTGGCCCAGCAGAAGCTCAACGGGCTGCAGTCGCAGCTGGACCAGCACATCGTGCAGCTGCGCGACGTCCAGACGAAGGTGATGGAGGCGCGCGACCAGCTGCTGGCACTCGAGCGCAAGCTGACGCGGGCCTCTGGCGACCTCGCGGCCAACCTCCGCGCCGCCTACGAGAACGACTCGCCCAACCTCGTCGACGTGATCCTCAACGCCCACGGGTTCTCGAACCTGCTGAGCGAGGTCAACTACATCAAGGACGCCCAGCACACGGACGACCAGATCGTCACGATGACCAAGGCCGCCCGCACCAGGGTGCAGAGCGAGGCCACCAGGCTCGGCGCCCTGGAGCTCAAGGACCGCGACCTCACCAACCAGATTCTTCAGCAGCGCAACCAGGCCGCCGCGCTCCAGGCCTCGCTCGTCAAGCAGCAGCTCAACGAAGAGGCGGCGCGTTCCAGCGCCAGGACGAAGCTCGGCAACGTCAACGCCCGGACGGCCGCGCTGCAACAGAAGTACAACCAGCAGCTGGCAGCTGCCAGGGCTGCGGCGGCCGCGGCCGCTGCCGCCGCGGCCGCCCAGGCCGCCCAGGCCAATGCCCAGCAGGCCGCCGCCGCACAGGCAGCCACCACGCAGGTCAACCAGCAGGCGGGCGGCATCGCGATCGACACCGGCGGAGCGGTGCAGCCGCCTCCGGGCGCGCCCGCTGCGGTCGGCCAGATGATGGCCGCCGGCAACGCGATCGCGACCACGCCCTACATCTGGGGCGGGGGCCACGGCTCCTTCGTCTCACCCGGTTATGACTGCTCGGGCTCCGTCAGCTACGTGCTGGCCGCGGCCGGCCTGCTGAGCTCGCCCGAGGTCTCCGGCGACTTCGAGTCCTACGGCGACCCGGGCCCCGGCAAGTGGGTCACGATCTACGCCAACGCCGGCCACGTCTGGATGACGATCGCCGGCTGGCGCTTCGACACCGTCGCGCTCGCCGAGGACGGCACCCGCTGGTCACAGGGCGGCGGCGAGTACGCGGGCTTCGTCGTCCGCCACCCCGTCGGGCTGTAGCTCGACCTCAGCGCTGCTGATTGCGGCCCGCTGGCTCGCAATCAGCGCTGAAGCGCGCCGGGCGTCAGCAGCCGGCCGCGTCGCGCAGGGTCCGGCACGCCTGCGCCATGCGGGGCGCCGAGAGCTGGACCACCTGCCGGCGGAAGCTGGATCGAGGCAGCGTGTGGATGTTGTCGAAGTTCACGACGCAATCGCTGGGCAGCCCGTCCTCCTGCGTGGTCAGCACGAGCTCGCTGACGAGCCCGCGTCTGGTCCTGGTCAGTGCCGCCACGACCACGGCGCCGATGCGATCGGCCACTGGGTCTCGCGTGCGCACGAGCACTGGCCGATCACCGCCCGGCGTGGCCGCGAACCAGATCTCACCCCGCCGCATCGTTCCAGTCCGACCAGTCCTCGGCTG
>WQWK01000302.1 GCA_009785395.1 Conexibacteraceae bacterium | reverse complement strand
GATGTCGCTGGCGCCGAGCAGCAGCAGCGCCCGCGCCCAGTCGATCGACTCGGCGATGCTCGGCGGCTTCTTGAGGTCCAGCTCGCGCACCATGTGGACGACCTCGACGAGCTTGCGTGCGACCGTCTCGGACAGCTCCGGCGAGTGCATGCGCACGATCTCGAGCTCGTGCTCGAGGTCGGGGTAGTCGAGCCACAGGTACAGGCAGCGTCGCTTCAGCGCCTCGGTCAGCTCACGGCTGTTGTTGGAGGTCAGCAGCACCACCGGGTGGGTCGTGGCCTCCACCCGCCCGAGCTCGGGGATCGTGATCTGAAAGTCCGAGAGCAGTTCCAGCAGCATCGCCTCGAACTCCTGGTCGGTCTTGTCGATCTCGTCGATCAACAGCACCACCGGGTTCTCGGAGGCGATCGCGGTCATCAGCGGCCGCTCCAGCAGGAAGTCCTCGCCGAAGATGTCGTCCTGGACCTCATCCCAGCCGGCATCCCCGGACTCGGTCTGGATCCGCAGCAGCTGCTTGCGGTAGTTCCACTCGTACAGGGCCTTGGCCTCGTCAAGGCCCTCGTAGCACTGCAGGCGCACTAGCTCGCGGCCCAGGTACTTGGACAGCGCCTTGGCGAGCTCCGTCTTCCCGACTCCGGCCGGGCCCTCGACCAGCACCGGCTTGCCGAGCTGCGTGGCCAGGAACGAGACGAGCGCCGTCGCGTCGCCGGGCAGGTAGCCGACGGCCCGCAGGCCGTCTGCGACATCCTGCACCGATGGGGGGTTCGCGGCCATGGCGCAAATATAGGGAGAAGGGGGCTTGACGCTCGCGCTCGCGGCGGTGGCCGCCCACATCGGTGTGCTCGGCCCGATCCTGATCCTCGGCTTCCTGATCGGCGTCTACGGGCACATCTCCCGATCCCACACGCTGGTGCTGTGCGGGATCGTCCTGATCGGCGCCGTGAGCCTGTACTTCGTCATCGCGGGCGAGGCGGTGACGTTCTGAGGCGGGTCAGAGGATCGGGATGTCCCGCACCTCGACCTCGCCGCCGCCGGCGCGCCGCTCGAGCCGTGCCACGCACCAGTCGATCAGCGCCCGCAGCGCTTCGAGCAGCGCACGGGCGGCGTCGGTGAGCGCGGTGCGCAGGTCGGGCGGCACCAGCGCGAACAGCTGGTCGATGAGCTGCGCGAGGGACTCGGAGTCGATCCCATCGTCGCGGCGGGAGCCGCCGGGGCCATGTGAGCCGCCGGGGATCTCCCAGCCGTTCGGTGGCACGGTGCTGTCCTGATCGTTATTCGCCACGGGTGAACGCCACCTCCAGGGTTCCGTCTTCGTATGTGGCCGACACCGGTTTATACGCCGCCAGCGTGGGCGGCAGCATGATCGTGCGGCGCTGGGCGCCCGCGGTGACGATCAGCTCGAGGCCGACCTGCCTGAGGCCGATATCCGCTTTCTTCGTGAACGGGATCGCCAGCCGCAGCAACGCGCCGTCGGCGTCACTGGTGAGCGACTGGGTGATCGTGTCGTGGAGGACCGCGTGGGGTTCGGCGCTGGCAAGCGAGCCAGCGCCGAAAAGCTCAGCCCCGAGCCGTTCCAGCATCTGAACGCCGATCACCTCCTGGTCGAAGTACGGCGCCTCCAGCACCGGAACCGGTGCGAAGCCGGAGCGCACGAGCGCAAGCTGCTCCTGCTGGTGCGCGCGCCAGCCCTCGAAGTAGTCGCCCACCCCGGGCGGGAACACCTTGTTGACGATCACCGCGTCGGTCAGGTAGCCGTACAGGTTGAGGTAGGTGAAGGTGCGCATCGCCTCGCCGATCACCATGCGGTCGGGGGCCATCACCAGCCGGATCGTGCTGTGCTCGGTGTTGCGCAGGATCGCGTCCATCGCGATCAGGTTGGCCGACAGGCGCTGCACGTCGTCGAAGACCGCGCCGGTCGGCAGCGGGATGTCGAGCACGCTGCGCGCGAGCGGGGTGGCCGCGGCGACGATCGCGCGCTCGAGCGGGACGACCTTCTCGAGCCACCAGCGCGCGGCCTCGGGGAACGACAGCAGCCGCAGCGTCTCGCCGGTCGGCGCGCAGTCGACGATGATCACGTCGTAAGCGTCCGACTCGTGGAACTCCCGCAGGCGCAGCAGCGAGAACAGCTCGTCCATGCCCGGCGGCACCGTCAGCTCCTGCGCCGAGATGCGATCCAGGCCCCGCTGCATCAGCAGCTGGCCGAACCATTCCTGGACGCCGGCCCAGTGGCGGCCGAGCTCGTGCTGGGCGTCGATCTCGGCCGCTGAGAGGTTCTCGGCCACTGACGCCGGCTCTGCCCCGAGCTCGGTCTGCAGCGAGTCGGCGAGGCTGTGCGCCGGGTCCGTGGAGAGGATCAGCGTGCGCCGGCCGGCGGCGGCGGAGGCGACGGCTGTGGCGGCGGCGACAGAGGTCTTGCCGACTCCGCCCTTGCCGGTGTAGAGGATCGTGCGCGGCGTCAAGACGCCAAGACTACGGCGAAATGCCGCCGCCGCCGGTGGTGGTGGTGCCCGTGGGCGGCGGTGGTGGCGGGGTGACGGTCGTCAGTGTGGTCGTGGTGGGTGGCGGCGTGGTGGTCGTCGGCGGCGTCGTCGTGCCGACCGGCGTCAGCGGCTTGCTCGGCTTCGGGATCGGGACCGTGACCTTCGGGACCGTGCCGGTGGTCGGCGGGAAGGCGGAGGTCTGCAGCGAGCAGGCCTGCTTGCAGACCTGCAGCTGGGCCGTCAGCGACCTGTAGTGGCCGGCGCCATCCGTGATCGACATCGCGAGGTCGTACGTGCCGGCCTTCAGCTTCGGCGTCGCGAACGCATTCGTGCCCGCGTCGAAGCCCTGTTTGGTGTACAGGTAGTTCTTTCCGCCCTGGCTGAGCGTGACGCCGACCGCCGCATACTTGGTGGTCGTGAAGGCGAGGTTGAACTTCTTGCCGGCGGTGGCGCTGGTCGTGTTCAGCGTCAGCTGCGGCTGGCTGAGCAGATCGGCCTCGAACGTCTGGTAGGTCGAGCAGTAGACGGGGATCTGAGTCTTCTCGCAGAGCAGCTTGAGGAAGCCCGTGACGAGCACGTGGTAGCTGTAGGAGTCGGCCTGGCCCGGCTGATACAGCGACCAGCCGCCGATGATGAACGACTTCAGCTCGGCCTGCGCCTGCGCGTTGCCCGCCTTGTAGAGCGCGGCGGCCACGGGGTCGAGCGAGACCTGCTGGTAGTCGTAGAGGCCTATCAGCGTCTCGAGGAAGGCATTGATGATGTCGGTCCGGGGCGTGAACGAGTACTGCAGGTAGCGCGTGCCCAACGAGGTCTTGACGGCGACACCGTCCGGTGGCGGCGTCTGCAGCAGCGGCAGCGCGTCATGGGCGTCGGTCAGGTATTGGCGGTTACCCGTCGCCAGGTAGGCGTCG
>WQWK01000301.1 GCA_009785395.1 Conexibacteraceae bacterium | reverse complement strand
TCACCGATGCCGACCAGAATCCCGCTGGTGAACGGGATCTTGAGCTCGCCGGCGGCGCGGATCGTGTCCAGGCGCGCGGCCGGGTGCTTGGTCGGCGAGCCCTGGTGCGCGACCAGGTCGGGGTTGATCGACTCCATCATCAGCCCCTGCGATGCCGTCACCTCCCGCAGCCGTGCGAGGTCCGCCGCGCCGAGCACCCCGAGGTTTGTGTGGGGCAACAGCCCGCGCCGCAGCGCCTGCTCGCAGACCCACACCACATACGCGACGAAGTCCTCGAACCCGAGCGCGGCGAGCCTCGCACGTACGCCGGCGTTCACCTCGGGTCGTTCGCCGGTGAGCACGAGCAGTTCCTTGGCACGGTGGCGCCTGACCGCCTGGTCGAGCAGCTCCAGCACCTCATCGGGCTCGTGCAGGTGCGCCTGATGGGTCGCGAACGCGCAGTACTTGCAGTAGCAGCGGCACGTCCGTGAGAGCGAGAGCGTGACGTTCCGGCTGAATGTGACTCGGCGTCGCACTGATTCCTGATTCTAAGGACCACCTATCCTGGCCAGCTCCATGCCTCGCCGATTCAAAGCCCTGATCGCGCTGGTGACGGCGGTCGCGATTGCCGCCACCGCCGCTGTCACGCAGGCTTCAACGGCCGCGTCCAAGCGGACGGCGACTGCCGCGTCCAAGCAGACGGCCAGGGCCGCGTCCCCGAGGACGGCGTCGCTGATGCTCGACTTCACCCCTAACGCCATCCATACCGGCATCTACACCGCCCTCGCGCGTCACTACGACCGCCGCAACGGCATCAGCCTGCAGGTGCGGATCCCGGGCCAGAGCACCGATGCGGTTTCGCTGCTGAGCGCCGGTCGCGTGAACTTCGCGATCCTCGACATCCACGATCTCGCGATCGCCGACGCGCGCGGCGCCAAGCTCGTCGGGATCATGGCGATCGAGCAGCGTCCGCTCGCTTCCGTCATCGCGCAGCCGCGCTTCAAGAGCCCCAAGCAGCTCACCGGCCAGACGATCGGCGTCACGGGCGACGCCAGCGACCTCGCCGTGCTGCACTCGATCGTCGCGGGCGCGGGCGGCGATCCGGCCAAGCTCCACACGATCACGATCGGCTTCAACGCCGTGCCCGACCTGCTGAGCGGCCGCGTCGCCGCGGCAACCGCGTTCTGGAACGACGAGGGCATCCAGCTCTCGCATCAGAAGCCCCCGTTCCACGTCTTCAGGGTCGAGGACTACGGCGCCCCCTCCTACCCCGAGCTGGTCGTCTGCGCGACCCGCAGCGAGCTGCAGCACTATCCGAGCCTCGCCCGCGGCGTCGTCCGGACCCTGGTCGACGGCTACACCTACGTGCTCCAGCATCCCCTGGCCGGCGAGCGCGCGCTCGAGTCCCAGGTCAGCGGACTCTCCGCCAAGGCCGTCAGCCAGCAGCTCGCCGCCGAGCTGCCCGCCTTCCTGCCCGCCGGCGGCGAGGGCTACGGCGCGCTCGAGCCTGCGGTCCTGAAGGCGTGGGCGAACTGGGAGCTCAGGTTCGGGATCGTCAAGTCCAAGCCGGACGTCGCGAGGATCTTCGACTCGTCCTTCCTGCCGCGCTGATTTCCCTACTGCGCGCGGAGCTTGCGGAACTCTTCCCGCACGGACTCCGGACGGTCCCACATCTGCACCGTCTCGACCCGCCCGATGCGCGTCTCGCGCAGGGCCAGCTCACCGGCGATGCCGGCGTCGTCGAGCAGCTTCAGCCCGGAGTGCACCGCCGGCACCGAGGCGGCATGGCCGAAGCGGTGCGCCACCAGCAGGCGCCAGTGCCAGTCGTGCTTGGAGTAGGGCTGCGCGTTGCAGGTCACGAGCAGCGTCGCAGCCTCGACATAGCGGGCCTCGTCGAAGATCCGCAGGTCGAGCTCGAGGTTCGTCCAGTCGTCCGGAAGCGACTCGACGATTGTCGTGAATGTGTCCGCCAGGGCCATCGCGCCGAACACTAGCGAGCCGTCCCGCGAGCCGCGTCTGTCACGCTTTGGGACGTGAGCACGACCACCTCCTTCGAGGCCGATTACGCGATCGCAACCGAACGCGCCGGGCTGCTCGACCGCTCCGAGCGCGGCAAGCTGGCGCTCACCGGCGCCGACGCGAAGGCGTTCCTGCACGGGCAGGTCACCCAGGACATCGAGGGGCTGACTCCCGGCCAGGGGCGCTACGCCGCCTTCCTGACGCAGAAGGGGAAGATGCTCGGGGACCTGCGCGTGCTCGATGCCGGTGACGAGTTGCTGCTGGACACCGAGCGCGTCGCTCTGCAGGCGCTCTTCAACATGATCCGGCGCTACTCGCTCGGCCACGACGTGGAGTTGCACAAGCGCACCCTTGAGTGCGGTTTGTTCTCGATCATCGGCCCGCTGGCCGATGATCTCGTCGCGCCCGCCTTCACCCCCGGCACCCCCTCCCCCGGGACCCCCTCCCCCGGGACCCCCTCCCCCAACTGGCCCACGGACACCGAGCATGACCATGTTGCCGGACACCTCGGACGAACACCCGTTCGCGTGATCCGCACCGACCTCGGGCTCGACCTCCTGTTCGCTGCGGAAGACGCCGCGGCGATGCGCGCCGCGGCGATCGAGGCGGGCGCCACAGAGATCGGCGAAGAGGCCGCAGACTGCGTCCGGATCGAGCACGGGCGCCCGCGCTACGGCGTCGACCTCGACGACTCGGTGATCCCACAGGAGGCCGGGCTGAACGAGCGCGCCGTGTCGTTCACGAAGGGCTGTTACACGGGGCAGGAGACAGTCGCGCGCCTCTTCTACAAGGGCAAGCCGAACCGCGAGCTGCGCGGGCTCCTGTCGGCCGAGCCGCTGCCCGTCGGGACCGAGCTGCTGCTCGGCGAGCGGTTGGTCGGCACCGTGACGAGCTCCGCGGTCTCGCCGCGGCGCGGCCCCGTCGCCCTGGCGCTGGTGCGGCGCGAGGCGCCTCCCGGAACGACCGTGGCAGCCGCTGCGGGGCTCGAGGCCGTCGTCTCCGAGCTTCCCTTCGCGCTCGGGTGACGGGAACGAAACCCACCGTGCGGGTGGGTTTCGCTCCCGTCACTCCCGCACGCCCGCCAGAAGCGCTTGTGGTGCGCCCGGTTTCTTCGAAGAGCGACCGAGGAAAGGCCGTAGCGGTCGTCGCGCGGTTTGTAAACGCTGCGCTCCTGCTGAGGATCTCGCGCTTCGCGCTCGATGAGGTTGACGCGGAGCCCGCGTGTGCCGCAGCGCGTCGCTGCGCGGTAATCCCTGCGTCTCGCGGATTGCGCGGGAACCCCGGCCGCCTCTCCGACGAGACGTCGGTGATCCAATCGGGCGGCCGATCCGTTTTGTGGTTAACGGAACCTAACCAGCGGTGACCGTTGGTAGGCGTACCATCCGCGATACCACTGAGGAGAAGGAGCCGC
>WQWK01000300.1 GCA_009785395.1 Conexibacteraceae bacterium | reverse complement strand
TCGATGCTCTGCTCGGGGTGATCACCGCAGTGCTCGGTGGCGCGCGGCGCCTCGGCGGCAGCGACGCTGAGCGCGTGCACTTCGGCGAGCTGATCGGCGAGATGTACCGCGGCCAGCAGGCAAGCGTCGCGCTCCGGCGTACCGACGGCCCACCGCCGCCAGAGATCATGCCCGCGCTCAGGGCCAAGTCGACCCTGCCCCAACGGACGCTGGCCACGCTCGCGCTGCTCGCGGCCCCGACCGCGGCGCCACCGTTGTGTGCACAGGTTCTCGCAGCTGCCGACGCCGCCGGGGAGGCGTTCTGGATCGTCGACGATCTTTCAGACATCGCCGACGACTGGGCGGCGGGAAGCTGGAGCCGCCCGCTCTGCCTGCTGGTGGAACTCCCCGGCCCACCCCCGGTGAACGCCGAGCAGGCGCTCACCGGGGTGATCGACCGTGGAGTCGCCGACGCGGAGGCGCAGCGACTCGCCGGCGCGCTGCTCGAGTTGCGCCGGTTGGCGGGCGAGTCCGAGCGCGTCCTCGCACGGCCGATTCAGGCAGCCGTGCGGGCATGGCTCGAGGAGCCGCGCGACTGACCAGTCAGAGCGGCCAGTCGCTCCGTGCCTGGCCCAGCAGGGACGACAGCAGCGAGCCACCCGCCTCGATGTTGTTGTCCTCGCCCCCAGTCCAAGACGGGCCACCGATCGTCTCGTGGCCACTGGTGGTGCCGACGACCGACGGGTAGTTCTGGCCGGCCCAGAAGCTGAAGAACGGACCACCCGAGTCGCCGCTCGCGGTATCGCCGTGATGCTCCAGTTCCGCACCGCCCAACAGGTCACCGTCCTCGTCCAGAACGACGATCCCGTTTTGGTAAGACGGGCTATTGCCACCCGCGATGTCGTACGGATAACCACACAGGTACCAGTACGCGCCACCGTTCCACGACGAGCTGTAGGTCTTGTAGCCGAAGTAACCCATCCAATGCCCCAGCGGCTGGTAGAGCCGCAGGACCGCGTAGTCGTGGCCCGATACACCGCTCGCCAGCCACTTCGCGTCGGACACATACGACACCGCGCCCGACCCGCTGACAGGGCTGCCGTTGTACATCCCGGCCGTGAACTTGACCTTCCAGTCGCTGGGGTTGATCCCCGCGACGACGTGGCCGGCCGTCAGCACGATCCGATCGCCGATCAGGACGCCGCTGCCCCACTCGTTAGGGCTCTCGGACTTGGCGTTCGGGTAAACCTCGACCTTGCCGATGCAGCTCCACGGGTAGCTGCCCGGGTAGTAGACCTGCCGGTTATCCGGCCCGTACAGGAACTCCTGGTTGTTGACGGGTGTGAGCTTCGACCCGTCGAACCGCTCGAGCTGCTTGGACACCGGCCGCGCCCCGATCTTCGGGTGGTACGTCAGTGGCGCCCACGCGGGACGATGCCCGTCGGCATCCGGCCGGTCCACCGCCGCCTTCAGGTCGTCCATCGCGACCCGCTCGAATGAGCGGCCCCGCAGACCGATCGACGCGCCCTTCGGCAGTTCCACCGACAGCCCGCCCTCCAGATGCTGCGCGGCCTCCGACAGTTGCTCGACCGAGACGTCGCCGGAAAGCTCGAATCGTTGCGTCGCCAGATGCGCCGCGATCTCTGCCGGGACTTCCTCCTTCGCCGGCTCGTTGTCGAGCGCCAGAACCGCATCCACGTCCAGCGGATGTCCCTCGTGCCCTTCTCCGACAGCCATTAACGGCCCCCTTTGTTGATGCCCGTTGACCAGCTTCCACCCTGACCGGCCAGCCGCTGGCGGGCGGACGCCCCCCCGCATCCACCCGCCAGCGACCAGCGCCCCCGTTCGGAACCCCCCGGTGCCCGTCTGTCCCCGCGGGCACTTCCCTGACATAAGAGCGCCGAGGCGGGCGCCTGATACATGAACTACGTCAGGGCGCTGATGGCCGAAGCCCTGTGGGTTAATGCCCGACCGGTGCGCGCCCGATCACGACTGTGCCGCGGCCAAGCCTGGAGTCGATCTCGACGTTGCCGCCGACGGCGCTGAGGCGGTCCTGCATGCTCTGTAACCCGAGCCCGTCGTGCGCAGCCTTGCGGTCAAACCCCGGACCGTTATCGCTCACCTCAAGCCGAACCTCTTGGCTGGCCGCGACCAATCGGATCGAAGTCTGCGCGTGTGGCCCTGCGTGCTTCAGCGCGTTCTGGACCGCCTCCAGACAGCAGTAGTACAGCGCGGTCTCGGTCTCCGGCGCAAACCGTCGCTGGGTCGCCTGCACGGTGATGCGCGCCGGTGAGCGCATCGCGACCGACCGGAGCGCGGCGCCAAGTCCCGCCTCGGCCAGGACGGTCGGGTAGATCCCGCGGGCGAGGTCCCTCAGCTCATCGATCGCGGCCTCGAGCTCGGCCTGCGTGGCCGTCAGCTCCCGCTTAAGCTCTGGGCTGTCGCCGGCCAACTCGTCGACCGAGGAAAGCCGGATCAGCGCCGCCGAGATCCGCTGCTGCGCGCCGTCGTGAAGGTCGCGCTCGAGCTTGCGGCGCTCCTCGTCGCTGACCCTGATGAGCCTCGCACGAGACTCGGCGAGGTCACGCAGCGAGCGCTTCCAGGCCGCGTCGAGCTCAGCGTTCTCAAGCGCCAGCAGTGCGACTGCCCCGGCCGCGTGCAGGAGCTCGGGATCCTCGGAAAGCTGTTGGTCGTGGACGATCGCCACCGCCGACCGTCCATCACGTTCGATCTCGGTCAGGCGTTGGTCAGAGCGCGGAGCCGGAAGCGGTGCGCCCTCGGCGTCGACCCATTCGCCGATATCGGCTCGCCAGAAGCCAAGTCTCAATGCAGGATCACCGAATGGGCCGCGCAACATCCGTTCCAGATCGCGGAACGACGGACGGCCCAGCGACCTGCCGACCAGCCCCCTCAGCACGCCGCCGGCATAGAGCTCGGCAGCGACCAGCGCGATCAGGAAGCCGTACCAGACCGCCGACCGTGCTGCGGCGATCGTCCAGTCGATCGCGCCCGCCACCGGCGCAGCGGACGCTGAGGCGTCGCTGGGCGTGAACAGCTCAAGCGATTGGAATGCCGCCTGGGCGAGCAGAAACACCAGCGCGATCGGGGCGCCGATCGATAGCGACCGGCGTCGCGGCGGCGTGGCAGTTGCGAACCTCCAGGCCAGCAGACAGACAGTCGCGACGGCGACGGCGATCACGCCCGCGCGCCCGACATCAACCAGCTGGGATGTCCAGGACAGCGGGGACCATACGGCGAGACCATTCGCGGGACATGCGGCACGGCAGGCCGAAAGCGAGAACGAGGGCGAAATCACCGGCGAAGTCAGCGCAAGCGTGACGTAAACCCCACCCACGGTCACAATCGCGACGAGCAGGATCAGCCGTTCGAGCCACCCCCCAAGCCGCCCCGTCGGAAACGCGAGGATCGC
>WQWK01000299.1 GCA_009785395.1 Conexibacteraceae bacterium | reverse complement strand
TGTTTTAAGGATTGGTTCCGCGCGGAACCAATCCTCTTTTTGAATCCCCCAACGGCGCCTCAGACAGGCGTGTTCGAGGCAGCGCGCGGGGAAGAACGCTCGAACGCATCACCCGCCCTGCGCCTCATCGCGCACCCGAGCGGTGCCCGGCCGCTGCCAGCGCCGCACGTCGTACAGCGCCGCCCCGGCGAAGGCGAGCAGCGCGACCACCGCGGGCAGATAGTAGTAGGGAGCGGCGGGCCCTGGCGGCGACGCGGGTGTGTAGGCGGCCATGTTGTGCACGAGGTCCGTGGCGGCCTCCTCCTCGCGTTCGCGCTCGGGGGCGACCGCGTTCTGGTAGACCTGCACGGAGGAGGTCCCGCTCGGCGGGGTCGGCTGGACGGGACTGAGCGGCGGGGGGACGATCAGCGGTCGCAGCAGCGCGAGGCCGGCGGCGGCGGGCAGGAAGGGAAAGACCGGCGCCGGGGCGGTGTGGTGCGGAGCGGGGTGCACCGCCGGGTGGGGCACCGGTGGCGGCGGTGGCAGCGGCGGGCGCAGCGGCGGGGGCGCCGGCGTGGAGAGCAGCTGCGGCGTGGGACCGGGCGAGGCGGGGCTCGCCGGCGCCAGCGCGGGGATCGCGAGCGAGGGTGAGGCCGGCTGGATGCGCGGTGCGGGGTGCTTCAGCGGCACGGTGCCGCAGGGGTACTCAACAGATCCGCCCTGGACGGTCACCGGCATCGAGTAGGACAGTCCACCCGTGGTGATCGTGATCGTGGTGGTGCCTTCGTTGTAAGGGCAGAACAGGGCAGAGCGTTCAGGGGAGACCACTTCGCCCTGTTCGTTGATCGGTTCGCCCTTGTGGTTCTGCGCGAAGTGGTCGCCGGCCAGCAGTTCACCCTGGCTGTTGCGCGGTTCGTCGGGGATGGGCTTGTGCTGTGCGTTGAGCTGTACCTTCTTGCCTTCAGCCGAGGACGCTTCGTGCTCCACGAACCCGCCGATGTCGGGGTTGGAGGAGGTGAAGGTGTATTCGAGCGGGACTTCATAACCACAGTTGGGACCCTGGCAGTTGGTGGGAATCGGGTCATAGGAGTTGGGGTCGATCAGCCGGCCTTCGGTGTTGTTGCCCGCACCGACTTCGATGCCGGCGAGGGGGCGGCGGGCGAGCCCTTCGAACAGCGCGACGTGGCTGCGGCGCAGCAGCACGCCATTGGTCGCGTTCAGCGAGAGCTGGCCGACGTCGGGGATCGCGGCGGCGGTCACCGGCCATGTGCCCCGCGCTTCGCGTGTGGCGGTGTCGACGTCGAGCGCGAGGAACGCGCTGGACTGCAGCGAGTCGGCGGTGTTGCCGGTGTAGGCGTCCTCGGGGCCGATCGTGCCGGTGCCGTAGGCGGGGATGCTTTCGCGCCCGCTGGCGACCTGCGTGTGCACGTTGACCGCGGGGTAGTCGAACACGTACGCGGAGGCACGTCCCTGTACCAGTATTTGCGATACGGCTGCGGCTTCGGCGGCGGTCGTCTGGCCCGCCACAGCGTCGATCTGATCGGGCAGGTTGAAGTCCAGCGCGTCGCGGCCGAACGCGATCGCCGGTTCGGACTGCGCGGCGGCCAGCGCCAGCTGTTCTGTGAGCCATTCCCGCTGCGCCGCGCCGAGTTCGCCCTTGACGTAGTCGAGCACGATCAGCCGTACGGGACCGCCGGAGGATCCGGTGGAGGTGAGCTCGTAGGCGTCGGTGCCCGACTGGCAGGGGTGCGCGGCCTGAGTGCAGGGCACGGGGGCGGGCCCGCCGCCGAGCGCGAGCGCGCGGCCGAACGTGACGGGTTCGACGTACACGGGCAGCGAACCGGCGGCGCCCAGCAGTTCTTCGAAGCGCTCGGACTCGCGTGTGACTTCTTCACTGCCTTCTCCGCTCGAGCGCGATCCGAGATATACGAACGCGCGGTCGCCGCCGATGTGGGAGGCGGTCTGCAGCACGTGGGTGAGCCATACGTCGTCGCCGATTCCCTCGTTGGCGAGGTCGGCGCACGGCTGTGCGCAGCTGGCATCGCCGCCGACCACGATGCTCGCCTCTCCGGGGGGCGCGGCCAGCGCGCTGGGGGTGGCCTGGCCCTGCGAGCTGGCGGCGGGGAATCGCTGTGCGCCGGCGGTTTCGCCTTTTTGTTCTGAGCCCTCGCCGCCCATGTCGTAGGTCTGTCCGCCGACCGCAAGCCCTTGCCCTCCGGATTGGTCGACCAGCAGCGCGAACACGGGATCGGGGCGCTCGGGCAGGTCGCGCTGTTCGGCGGTGGCGGGCAGCGCCATGTGCTCGATGTCGCGCCACCCATCCGCGGTCTGCTCGACGACGTATCCCGAGTTGGGCAGCGGGTCGGGCGGGATGAACGGCGGGGGCTGTCCGGGACCGCCGGTGACGGGCACATCCCCGCCGAACGGCGCGCGCTGCAACACTCCGCCGAGATTGGGATCCAGATGGACATCCAGATCGATCGAGGCGATCGCGCGCACCGGGCCGCTGCCGCCTTCGCGGTAGGCCGCCAGCGCCGAGATGTTGTGCGCCTCGGGCAGCGGCACCGGCGAGAGCGCCCACGATCCACCCTCGCTTTGGCGCTCGATCACCACGTCCGGCCCGGCCGCCACCGCGCCGCCGTCGGGCAGGCCCGCAATCTTCGAGAGCACCGTGTCCCTGGGATCCGGCAGCCCGGCCAGCACACTCGCAGCGGAGGCGTTGGTGTGCCAGCACGCGCGTTCATCCGCGGGGATCGCGCTGTGCAGTTCGCGTTCGATCTGTTCGTCTTCGCCCGCGCACGGCGGCGCTTCGCCGTAGACGAGCAGCCCGCCGGCCTCGAACGCGCCGCCGCCTTCGCCGCGCACCACGCGATAGGTTGCGAGCGCTTCGCCGCCCGCGAACGCGAGCGAGGTGAAGTTCAAGCGCCACTCTTCGGTGCCCAGTTCGCCTTCCAGCCGCTTGGCTTCATGCTTGACCGCCTGCTGGGTGATCTCTTCCCAGGACTTGCCGTAGCGCAGCAGCGCGCCCTCCTTGCCGACCGCAAACCCGAGGCTCGGCTCGCTCGGGGCGAACGCGATCGCGGTCAAATTCCCGATGAAGTTGTACGGCTTGGCGGGATCGGGCTCCCACAGGCCGGTGTCCGCGCGCCGCACCCACATCGCGCCGTTGTCGCCGACGGCGAACGCACGCTCCGGTTCGGGCCACGCCACCCCGCGCAGCACGGGGGTCTGCGCTTCACCGGCCGCGTTGTACAGCCCTTCGGGACGCCAGCCCTCGCCCGGCACGAACCGTCCCACCTGACCGTCGAGCCCGACGGCCAGCGCTTCGCTGCTGGGATCGCCGGGGGCGCTGCCCGGAGCCTGCGCGAGCGCCAGCAGGGGGTGGCGGAACGGCACCGCTTCGGGCTTCAGTTGATCGTCCGCGGGCACCGCTTCG
>WQWK01000298.1 GCA_009785395.1 Conexibacteraceae bacterium | reverse complement strand
GCCGACGACCTGCGCGCTGACGACGCGCGGTGAGACGCCGTGCTGCACGACCTTGATGCCCTCGAAGGTGCCGTGAACGAAGGCCTTCAGCTTCGCGGCCGCCGCGCTGACGCTGTAGGCCCGGTTCCAGTGGAAGTACGGGTTGTTGAACGAGTCGTCGTAGGGGTCGGGCCGGCCGACCAGCCAGGGCTCCGCGGCGATCCCGGAAAAAACGTTCTGCACGCTCTCCGTCCGCCCGCCCGAGCTCGCGAAGAAATAGGTCACGACGGGGTTGCCGTCGTACTCGACCACCTGGCCCGCGGTCGCCGCCACGGCGGCGTCGGTCGCTGGGGTCTCGGCGGCGACGCCCTTGTACATCTGCGAGCGCGTGTTGTCGTAGAGGCCGAAGTCCGGGTTGACGGCGCCGTCGGTGATCGCGTAGGTGCGCGCGGCGACAGCCTGCGCCTCGAGTGCCTGCGCCGGCCAGTCCGACGGCATCTCGGCCGAGATCACGCCCCGCACATAGTCGTCGACTCCGAGCGCGTTCACGATTGCCACCCCGCCGCCGTGGACAGCCGGCCTGAACACGAGCGCTCCCCGGTAGAGACCCAAGCCGTACAGGCGTACCGGCCCTGGGCCGCTGACCTGCAGCGGCGCCGGGTACACACCGAACTTGTGGCCACCGGAGCGAATCAGCAGCTTGCCGTGCACGGGCACGACCGTGTAGTTCCGGGTCGCGTCCAGCTTCAGGGTCGATCCCGTGATCTTGGTCGCACCCGTGAACGCAGCGGCCCCGTTCGCGCGCAGCTGGACCGTGACGATGCGGCCCGGGTCCACCGTCCCCAGCGTCGTCTGCGCGTAGTAGTCACGCAGGATCTCCCTGTAGGTGGAACCGTGCTCCGCGTATCCGGCTGCGCCGAACTGGCTCATGCCGACGCCGTGGCCGTTACCCGCGCCGGCGATGTAGAGATCGGCGCTGCTGCTCTTGGCCGCGCTGCTGGTGGTGGCAGCGCCAGCGGGCGCAGCCACCACGAACCCAGCCGTCGCCGCCAGCAGCCCCGCGAGGAGGACGCCGGCAGCGGCCAAACGGTCAGTCAAGGTTTCCCTTCGCCATCTTGCGGAGGTCCATCGCGCGGTTGTAGGTCTCCTCATCGACACCCTTCTCGTAGGCGACCTCGCGCAACATCCGGCCAGAGCTCGCGGCTTCCTTGACGATCTCTGCCGCCCTGTCGTAGCCAATGTACGGGTTCAGGGCCGTCGCCGCCGCGAGGGTCGACTCCGCAGAGCGCTCGCAGCCGGCGAAGTTGGCCTCGATGCCGTCGACGCACTTGTCCTTCAGCACCCGCGCGACCGCGGCCAGCAGCCTGATCGACTCGAGCAGGTTGCGCGCGATCAGCGGCACGCGCACGTTCAGCTCGAAGTTGCCCTGGCTGCCGGCCAGCGTGATCGCGGCGTCGTTGCCGACGACCTGCGCCGCCACCTGCAGCGTCACCTCTGGGATCACGGGGTTGACCTTGCCGGGCATGATCGAGGACCCCTTCTGCAGCTCCGGAAGCAGGATCTCCCCGATGCCGGCGCGCGGGCCGGAGCCCATCAGCGCGAGGTCGTTAGCGATCTTCGTCAGCGATACCGCGATCACCTTCAGCGCGCCCGAGAGCTCGACCAGCGCGTCGCGGTTGCCCTGCGCCTCGAACGGGTCCTCAGGCGCCGAGATCTCCAGGCCGGTCGCCTGGCCGAGCTTGGCGCGCACACGCGCGGCGAACTCGGGGTGAGTGTTCAGACCGGTTCCCGTGGCGGTGCCGCCGAGCGGAATCTGCGCGACCTGCGGCAGCGCGACCCGGACGCGGCGGGCGCCGAGCCGCACCTGCGCGGCGTACCCGGAGAACTCCTGGCCGAGCGTCACGGGCACGGCGTCCATCAGGTGGGTCCGGCCCGCCTTGACGACATCGTGAAACTCGGTCGCCTTCCCCGCGAAAGCCGACTCCAGAGCGTCCAGGGCCGGCAGCAGGTCGCGGGTGGCCTCGCCCAGCGCCGCCAGATGCACGGCGGACGGGAACACGTCGTTGGAGGACTGGCCCATGTTGACGTGATCGTTGGGGTGGGCGCCCTCGCCGGCCACGTGGGCGATCACCTCGTTGGCGTTCATGTTCGAGGAGGTGCCCGAACCGGTCTGGAAGACATCGATCGGGAACTGGTCGTCGTACTCGCCGGCGGCGACGCGGTCCGCGGCGGCGGCAATGCGCTCCGCGTGACCCTGGTCGAGCAGGCCCAGCTCCGCGTTCACGCGCGCGGCGGCGCCCTTGATACGTCCCAGCCAGTGGATCACCGGCGCCGGGATCGGCTCGCCCGAGATCGGAAAGTTCGCGACCGCCTTGGTGGTCTCGCCGCCCCAGAGTTGCTGGTGTTCGGTGGTGCTCACGTTCGTCCTTTCGTTTCCTGCTCGGAACGCTACCGCGCGGCGCGCTCGCCGCTGCTTCGCGCGCCGGGGTGCAGCCCACCCCGGCACCGCGGCACGGCGGCCTCGGCGCCGCTTGACACCGTTGCCTAATATCGTTAGGCTATTCCCTAATACTCGTAGGACACGACGAACGGAGAGCCCGATGAACGCCAAGCAGCTCACCCCCAACCTCACCCAGCTCACGAAGTGGGGACTGATGAACGCCTACCTCGTCCGCGAGGACGACGGGCTCACCCTGGTCGACACGACGATGAGCGCCGCCGACGCCCTGATCGCAGCGGCCGAGAAGGCCGGCGCGCCGATCCGCCGGATCGCCCTCACCCACGGCCACTCCGACCACGTCGGATCGGTCGACGCGCTCCGCGCCAAGCTCGGAGCGGACGTGCCCGTCCTGATGCCCGAGCCCGACGCGCGCATCCTCGCGGGCGAGTCGGTCGACTTCGGCGCTGGCAAGAAGCGCGGCGGCTGGCCGAAGCTGAAGACCAAGCCCGACGTGCTGCTGCACCCCGGTGACCGCGTCGGCTCGCTCGAGGTGATCGCCGCACCCGGGCACACTCCCGGCCACGTGGCCTTCCGCGACACCCGCGACGGCAGCCTGATCGCGGGTGACGCGCTGAGCGCGATCGGCGGGCTCGCGGTCCCGAATCACGTGCACCTGCGGTTTCCGCTGGTCTACGGAGGCACCTGCGACCGGCCGCGCACGCTCGCCACGGCGATCGAGTTGCGGGCGCTCGACCCCACGTTGCTGGTGCTCGGCCACGGTCCCGCGGCCGTCTCCCCCGCGGCGGCGATGGACGCTGCGATCGCGCGCGCGCAGAAGGCGACCTGATGGCTCCCGGCGCCCGCCGGCCCCGGCTCGATGCGGCCGCCGTAGTGGAGGCAGCGGCCAAGATCGCCGCTGCGCATGGCCTCGATGCCGTGACGCTCAGCTCGGTCGCGGCAAAGCTCGGCGTCAAGCCGCCGTCGCTATACTCGCACGTGG
>WQWK01000297.1 GCA_009785395.1 Conexibacteraceae bacterium | reverse complement strand
GTGCGAAGCCCAGTTTCGCCGCCGCGATCGCGAGCACGCCGGAGCCGCACCCCAGATCGATGGCTGCGGGGCCATCGGCATGGGGCTCGATGGCCCCGGGCTCCGCCAGGTCGAGCAACAGCTCCAGGCACAGCCGCGTGGTCGCGTGCGCCCCGGTCCCGAACGCGCGCCCCGGATCGATCACCAGGTCAAGTGCGGTCGCCTGCGGGGGCTCCCACGGGGGCCGCACACTCAAGCGGTCGCCGAGCACCAGCGGCTTGTGGAACTCGCGCCAGCGCTCGGCCCAGTCATCGGCGACCTCACGCGTCGAAACCGACACGAGCGCCCCGCCGGCAGCCGCCTCCAGGTCCGGGAGCTCGGGCAGCTCGCCAACCGCACCGTAGACCGCGTACTCCACGGTCTCCAAGTCGATGTCAGCCTCCTCGACGCCGCCGGGCGCCAGCTCCAGCAGCTCCGCCAGCACCAGCTCGGCGTCGGCGCGGCGCACGCGCAACGCCAGCCGCAACATCTCTCAGCGCTGCTGGAAGGCGCGGCGCAGCTTCGCGAACACGCCCTCTTCGGAGTGCAGGTTCTCCTCCGTCAGCGTCGCCGCGAAGCCCTCCAGCTGCTTACGCTGCTTGGCCGAGAGGTTGCGCGGCGTGATCACGTTGACGACCACGCGCAGGTCGCCGTGGCGGCGGCCGCGCAGTGACGGCATGCCGGCGCCGCGCAGCACGAGCGTCTCGGACGGCTGGGTCCCGGCGGGGATCTCGAGCTCGTCTGGGCCGTCGATCGTCGGCACCTCGACGGTCGTCCCCAGCGCGGCCAGCGGCGCTGCGACGTCGACGGCCGTCAGCAGGTCATCGCCGTCCCGCACGAACCGCCTGTCCTCCTTGACGCGCACGAGCACGTACAGGTCGCCGGGCGGGCCGCCGTGCTCGCCGGCGTGACCACGGCCGCTGACGCGGATCCGCTGGCCGTCGGCGATGCCGGCGGGGACATCGACCGCCACCGTCTGCTGCTCGGCCAGGCGCCCGCGCCCGTGGCAGACGTGGCAGGGCTGCTTGGGGACCTTGCCCTCGCCGCCGCAGCGGTCGCAAACGCTCGCGCTGACCATCTGGCCGAGCACCGTGTTGCGGACCGTGCGCAGCTGGCCGCTGCCCTCGCACTTCGGGCAGGTCTCGATCGGCGTGCCCGGCTCGGCCCCGTTGCCGTGGCAGTTCTCGCACAGCACCGCGGCGTCGAAGCGCAGCTCGACCGGCGTGCCGTGGGCGGCCTCCGCGAGCGTGACCTCGGCGGCGGCCTGGATGTCGGCGCCCTGAGCCGGCCCGGCCGGCCCGCCGCCCCCGAACCCGAAACCGCCGAAGCCGCCGAGACCGCCCCCGCTGAAAAGCGCCTCGAACAGGTCCGACATCGAGCCGAAGCCCTCGAAGTGCGGCGCGTAGCCACCGCTGCGCAGGCCCTCGTGGCCGTAGCGGTCGTAGGTCGCGCGGCGTTCGGAGTCCGACAGCACCTCGTAGGCCTCGGCCGCCTCCTTGAAGCGGTCCTCGGCGGTGGGGTCGTCCTGGTTGGTGTCGGGGTGCAGTTCGAGCGCGAGCTTGCGGAACGCCTTCTTGATGTCCGCGTCGGCGGCGTCACGCGAGACACCGAGGACGTCGTAGTAATCGCGTTTGGGGGTGGAGGCGCTCATCGCTGGTGGCTCATCGCTCGTCGTAGACGTCGGCGACGAACCGCGAGAGCTGCGTGGCAGCGTCGCGCACGACGCTGATCACGCGCGGGTAGTCCATCCGCAGGGGGCCGATCACCGACACAGCTCCGAGGTTACGCTGGGGCAGGCCGTAGCCGGCCGCGACCAGCGCCAGCGATTGCAGCCCGGGCTGGTCGTTCTCGGTGCCGATCCGCACCCTGACGCCCTGCCCGCCGAGCGCGGCGCGCAGCAGGCCGAGCATCGCCACGCGGCGCTCGAGCATGTCCATCAGCGTGTTCAGCTCGGTCACATCGCCGCTGCGGTCGAGCGCCAGCAGGCGCGAGGTGCCGTCGATGTAGACGGAGCCCTCGGCCGCCTCGGAGAGGTCCGTGAAGACCGGCAGCAGGGCGGTCAGGAAGCCGGTTTCGGCGCTCGACAGCGACGGGTCGAGCAGCCGCTGGGTGAGGCGGCGCGCGCCCAGGCCGGTGCCGACGAGGCGCTCGTTCAGGTAGCTCGCCGCCCAGTCCGCGAGGCCGGCGTCCACGGGTCGGTCGAACGTGAACATGCGTTTGTTGACGCCACCGCTGGATGTGATCACGACGACCATCAGCACCTGCGGCTGCAGCATCAGCACCTCGATGTGACGGATCGTCGCGGTCTCGATCGGCGGTGCCGTCACGATCGCGAGCAGGTTCGTCACCTGCGAGAGCGTCTCGGTCGTCACCCGCATCGCCTCGTCGACCTCGTTGCGCGCCAGTGACAGCGCCAGCGGCGGCGAGTCGACCTCGGCGGGCAGCAGCCGGTCGACGAAGTAGCGGTAGCCGGACTCCGTCGGGACGCGTCCGGCCGAGGTGTGCGGGTGCTGGAGCAGGCCCAGGTCCTCGAGGCTCGCGAGCTCGTGCCGGATCGTCGAGGGGCCGCAGTCGAAACCGGCGGCGAGCGCCTTGGAGCCCACGGGCGCGCCGCCGGCGAGGTACTCCTCGACGACCCGCTGCAGCACGTGTTCCTGGCGCTCGGTCAGCATCCAGCAGATTTTAGGAACGAGGCGCGCGCAGCTCGGCGAGCGCGTTGCGGATCAGGCGGGCGTCTCCCTGCCGGGCCTCGAGCTTCGCGACAGCGACACCGTCGCCTGCCACCTTGACCTCGCCACTGACAACGATCTCCTGCTCCATGCGGCCCATACCGCGGAACTGGACGCTGAGGCCGCGCAGCGAGGTGGGATCACCCCCTGCCGCCTCCGTGGTCGCCCGCGCGACCTGCGCCATCGTCCACAGCCCGTGCAGAATCCGCCCGGGCAGCCCGACCTGCAAAGCGAACTCCTCGTCGATGTGAATCGGGTTGAAGTCGCCCGATGCGCCCGCGTAGCGGACCGTCACGTAGCGGTCCGGCGTGACCCGCAGCTCGATCTGATCGCCCTTGCTCAGCTGCACGTGACTCAGTCCTCCCCGCGGATGATCGTCGACCAATTGCCGGTGCACGTGGTCTCGCCGCGCTGGTTGACGGACACCGTCTCGAACGTGTCGCGGCGCAGGCCCGCTCCCTCAACGATGTTCGCGACGGTCAACGTGGTCGTGATCTCATCACCGGCGACGACCGGCTGCTCCCAGCTGAACTCCTGCGCGCCGTGTACGAGCCGCGCGAAGTCGATCTCAAGCTCCGGGTCGAACAGTGCCGTCATGAACGGGGCGCTGCTGTAGACGACGACGAACATCGGCGGCGCCAGCACGTCCGCGTAACCGGCCGCCCGCGCGGCTT
>WQWK01000296.1 GCA_009785395.1 Conexibacteraceae bacterium | reverse complement strand
GTCAGCGTCCAGTTGGAGAGCTCGTACCAGTCGAGGCCGGCGGCGTGGAGATGCGCGTCGGCGCGCGCGTAGCGCCGCGCCTGCTCGCCGTCGTCGGGCGGCGGCAGCTCTCCGCGGCGGATCGCCGCGGCCAGCGCCGTGCCCTTCTCGATCGTGAGCGCGTACGCCGAGATGTGGTCGGGCTCGGCCGACAGCGCGACCTCGAGGCTGTGCTCCCACTCGGAGTCGCTCTCGCCGGGGGTGCCGTAGATCAGGTCCAGCGAGACGTGCTCGAAGCCGGCCTCGCGGGCCTCGAGCGCGGCGATCACCGCCCGGCCTGGCGTGTGGACCCGGTCGAGGGTCGCAAGGACATGCGGGACCGCGGACTGCATCCCCAGCGAGATGCGGGTGAAGCCGCCCTTCCGGAGCGCTCTGAAGGTGTCTGGGTCGGTCGACTCGGGGTTGGCCTCGGTCGTGACCTCGGCGTCCGGGGCCAGCCCGAACGCGTCGCGGACCTCCGCGAGCAGGCGGACCAGCCCCTCGGCGCCCAGCATCGTCGGCGTGCCGCCGCCGAAGAACACGGTGCCGGCCCTGCGATCTCCGAGCTCCTCGCGCGCCCGCCTGATCTCGAGCAGCGCCGCGTCGACGAAGGTGTCCTGCTGCCCGCTGCTCTCCGGGACATAGGTGTTGAAATAGCAGTAGCCGCACCGGGCCGCGCAGAAGGGCACATGGATGTAGACACCGAACGGCGGGTCCATGTGACCAAGGATGAAGGATCGGCGGCGCGGTTCTGCACCGCCGGTGGCCCCGCTAGGCCACCGGCGGGAACGGAACGCTTGACATGTGACCAAATAGTCACCTATCATCCGTGGCCATGGACAAGGTGTTCAAGGCGCTCGCGGATCCGACTCGTCGCGGCCTGCTCGACCAGCTGTTCGAAGCGGACGGGCAGACGCTGAATGCGTTGGCGTCGCGGGTGGAGATGACTCGATTCGGCGTCATGAAGCATCTGGCGGTGCTCGAGGAGGCCGGCCTGGTGACGACACGGCGCCGGGGCCGGGAGAAGCTCCACTACCTGAACACGGTTCCGATCCGGCTTGCCCACGACCGGTGGGTGAGCAAGTACGCCGAGCCGTGGGCCGCCGGGCTCAGCCGGCTCAAGACAGATCTGGAGGACGACACCATGCACACCGTCAAGACGGTCTCGTGGACCGACGGCACGGCTCCGGTCGCCGCCGGAACCGCGGTATTCGAGGTCTTCATCAGGACCACCCCGGAGCGGTTGTGGGAGGCGATCACCGATCCACAGCAGCGCGCGAAGTACAGCTTCGGCGTCGAGACGCATTCGGACTGGTCGGAGGGTTCGAGCTACCGCTCCGAGGTACCGGGCGTCACCGAGATCGCCTCGGGGACGAACGTCGAGGTTGACCCGCCGCGCCTGCTGGTGCAGACGTTCGACGCCCTGTGGAGCGAGGACGTGAAGGCCCAGGGCACGACCCGGGTGACCTGGGAGATCGAACCGGTGGGCAGCTCGTGCAGGCTGACGGTGATCCACGACCAGCTGCCGCCGAACGTCAACGCCCAGCTCTACGGAGGCTGGCCGATGATCCTGTCGGGCCTGAAGACGCTGCTCGAGACCGGTGAGCTGCTCGACACGCCGGGTTCGGTCATGTACGCGCATCCCGAGCGCTGGGCCGGATGACGGGCGGCGTGGGATGCGAACGGTGCGGGCGACAGATGCCGCCCGCACCGTGGCTGAGCTACGGATGGTCTGCTAGGGCTGGCCGGCGGCGGCGGCGCGCTTGACCGCCCCGAGGGCGTTGGCGAGTGCCGTCGCCTGGGACGCGTTGATGACACCGCTCGCGGCCAGCTGCTGGGGATCAAACGTCCCCGACGTGATCTGGGTGAGGATCGCGTCTGCCTGGTGTTGAGTGATCGTGCCGCCCGTCACCAGGCCCTGGATCGCGGCTGTGACGGGAGCCGGAGGGCTTCCGTTCGCCTGCTGGCCGCGCGGGCTCTTGGTGTTGGCGCCGGCGCTCGCGGGGCCGCCGGCCGGCGCGAACGAGCGCTTGACCTGCGCGAGCGCGCCCGCGACGGTCGTCATCTGGGACTGGCTGACGACGCCGCTCGAGACGAGCTGGCCGGGGTCGACCGTGCCCGCGTCGATCTGATCGTCGATCGCCTCCGCCTGCTGCTGGTTGATCGTGCCGCCCGTCACCAGGCCCTGGACCGCCTGCTGGGCCGCGGCGTGGAGATCGGCGTTGGCGCTCGCGGTCTGCGCGCTCGAGCTCCGGTCACGAGCTCTCGCGTGGGAGCCGGACGCGAGCGCCGCCTGGCCAAACACGCCCGCTCCGGCGATCGCTCCAAGCAGGCCGATCGCGGCGGCGATGCGCGCGGTCCGGGTCCGCAGCTGTTTGCCGAACATCGGATACCTCCGTTCTGGCGCGGGCTCCCACCTGAGTGAGCCCTGGTCTGGCGAGCGTCGATGGCGGAGCTGAACTGGCACTGAAACCGGAGGACCTTCAGCGAATCTTCAGCGGTATCGCGCGACAATGGCTGGGCCGTGAATGAGTCCCGCCCCCGAGTCGTAGTCGTCGAGGACGAGGCACCGGTTCGCGACGCCGTCGTACGGGCGCTCGCAAATGACGGGTTCGCGGCGGTCGGGTTCGGAGATGCCTGCGACGTCGAGCTGATCCTCGCTCAGGCTCCCGACCTGGCGATGCTCGACGTGATGCTTCCGACGGGCGACGGCTTCGTGCTCGCGCGTCAGCTGCGGGCCCGCCGCGATGTGCCCGTGCTGTTCCTGACGGCACGCGACGCGATCGCCGATCGGGTGGCCGGATTCGAGCTCGGCGCCGACGACTATCTCGTCAAGCCGTTCGCGCTCGAGGAGCTGCTGGCGCGCACCCGGGCGGTGCTGCGGCGGACGGGGCGGATCGGGTCGGCGGTGGAGGCGGGGGACCTCCTGCTCGACGAGAGCGCGGGCGGGCTGACGCGGGACGGGTCGCCCGTCGAGCTGACGCCGACCGAGCTGCGGTTGCTCGCGTTCCTGATGCGCCACCGCGGGCAGGTGCTTTCCAAGGACCAGCTCCTGACCCAGGTCTGGGGATACCAGGCCTACGACCCCAACCTCGTCGAGGTGCACGTCAGCGCGCTGCGGCGAAAGCTCGAGTGCTCGGGGCCGCGCGTGATCCACACCGTGCGCGGCCTGGGCTACCGCTTCTCGCCATGAAGACGTTCTCGCTGCGCCTGCGCGTGACCGTCGCGACGCTTGTCGTGCTGGCGCTGTCGCTCGCCGGCTTCGCCGTCGCGGTGACGCTCAACTACCGCAGCGGTCTCGAGCACGACCTGCGCGATCGCCTGGTCGCCGGCGGGCTGGCGGTCGAGCGGACGGCACCCAGCGATATCAAGCAGCTGATCAGCTCGCTGGCGCTGGAGGGAATCGACGT
>WQWK01000295.1 GCA_009785395.1 Conexibacteraceae bacterium | reverse complement strand
CCGAAGTAGGCCGGGTCGTCGGAGTTGATCGTGGTCAGGACGCCGGCATCGAGCAGCAGGGGCAGCGGATGCTGCTCGAGCGAGTCGACGCAGCGCAGGCGCACGTTCGACAGCGGGCAAACGGTCAGTGGCACCTGATCGGCAGCCAGGCGCCGCAGCAGCGCGGCGTCCTCAACCGCTCTGATGCCGTGGTCGACGCGCTCGACGCCGAGCACGTCGAGGGCCTCCCAGACGTAGGCCGGCGGTCCCTCCTCACCGGCGTGCGCGACCTTCCGCAGACCGAGCTCCTCCGCTGCCGCGAACAACTCGCGGAAGGCACTCGGTGGGTAGCCGACCTCGGCCGAGTCGAGGCCGACGCCCTGCACCACGTCGCGGTACGGCACCAGGCTCTCGAGCGTCGCCATCGCCTCGGCGACCGGGCGGTCGCGCAGGAAGCATGCGATCAGCATCACCGAGACACCGTGGCGCTGCGGGGCCGCCTGGATCGCCGCCCGCAGTCCGGCGACGACGTCGTCGATCGGCACGCCCCGGCTGGTGTGCGCCTGCGGGTCGAAGAACATCTCGACGTGTTTGACGCCGTCCTGGGCGGCCCGCTGCAGGTAGGCGTCCGCGAGGTCGGTGAAGTCGGCGGGACGACGGAGCACGGCCGTGCACTCGTAGTACAGGTTCAGGAACGACTGCAGGTCGGCGAAGTCGTAGGCGCGGGTGAGCGCTTCAACCGACGGGAAGCGAAGCTCGATGCCGTTTCGCTCGGCCAGTTCGAACGCCAGGCCGGGCTCCAGCGTGCCCTCGATGTGCAGGTGTAGTTCGGCCTTGGGGAGCGCGCGGATCTCAGCGATCATTCCGCGTCAGGCGACGGAGTTGATCGCAGTCGCGTACGCGTTGTAGCCGCCGTTGGGCAGGCCGACGATCGGGGCGGCGGACTTGCCGCCGGGACCGGTGATGACGACCGTCGGCGTTGACGCCGAGCCACCATCGACGCCTGTGCCCTGTTGATTCTCGAGCGTGAGCCGGTTCTTCAGGCTGGCCAGGTTGCGGTCTGCCATCCACTTCTTGAAGTTGAGGCCCGGGATCTGCTTGGCGAGGTCCTCGAGGTAGGTCGGCGTGACGTAGTTGCTGCCCTCCTGCCCCTGCTCGTTGTACATCAGCTCGATGTAGTCCCACGCCTTGCCCTGGAGGCCGGCGGCGTAGGCGGCCACCTGCTGCTGCTGGAAGGCACCGCTGTCCGGATTCTCGCTGGAGGCTGTCTCGAGCGACTTGTAGACCAGCTTGGCCTTGCCGGTCTTCACGTAGTTGTCGATCAGCTGATCCTCCCAGCCGGAGCCGGACTCGCCCTCCGGGTTCTTGAAGCTCGACGGTGTGGCGAGCACGTCGCACACGGAGCACTCGAGGTCGCCGTACTCGGTGATCGTCACCGGTGCGCTGGGCTTCCCGAGCGTGTCGCCCGACTGCGGGATGCCGGCCAGCAGCGTATTGACGTGCGACGCCGCCGCCTTGGCGGCCTGGCTCTGGGGCTTGACGGCGCTGCCGCCGCTGCCGCTGGAGATCACGACCGCCACCACGATCACGATGACGGCGATGACCACAACGCCGCCGAACACCTGCAGGCGGCGCACGCGCTTGGCGCGCTCGGCCGCGGCCTGCTCCTGCGCCAGGCGCTGCTGGCGTGCCTGTTCCTTCTGTTCCTTACGCGAGGCCATCGCGCCGTAGAGTGCCTTTCAAAACCAATAATTGGATAAGAGATGCGAGTTTGGTGCGGCGTCGCGTCAGTCGTTGATGTCCAGGACCGGGGTGATGTCCGGTAGCTGGTGACCGTCGTTCAGGTGCTCGTTCGGGATCACCGCGGTGCCGACGGCGAAGAACTCGATTGTGTGGCTGCCCCAGCCGTGGTTGTTCTCGTGGAGCTTCACCTCGACGATTCCGAGCACCCCGTCGCCGATCGCCTCGGCCTCCTTCTGCATGCGCTCCATCGCGAGCTCGCGCGCGTCGTAGAGCGCCTGCGTGTATTGCTCGAGCTCGACGTTGCGGCCGGTCTGCCGCAGCGACTGCATCATCCCGCGGTGGGCGACGTGATACACGCAGCTGCCCATCACCATCCCGACCGGCCGCTTGCCGGTCTGCATCAGCGTCCAGAACGCCTGACCGGAGAGGTCGCTCGTGAACGGACGGCCGTTGGGCGCCCGATGGAGATGGCCCTCCTTGTGGCGGATCGCGGTGCCGATCGCGATGAACTCGGCCATGTCGGCGCCCCACTCGTAGCGCCCGATGTCCAATCGCACACCGACCACGCCGTCGGCGCCGAGCTGGTCGGCCTCCTCCTCCATCCGCGTCATCGCCAGCTCGCGCGCGTTGTACATCGCCTGGCTGAGCACGTCCAGCTCCATGTTCTGGCGCAGGTTCGCGAACTGGTAGCCGACGTGGTAGATGCTCGAACCGACGACCAGGCCGACGGGCTCGAAGCCGGCCTTCTCGACGCACAGGTACTCGTTCACGGAGAGGTCCGACGTGAACAGCCCGCGGGCGTTCATCTGCAGGCGCTCGCTCGCGTGCGCGGCGAGACCTTCGGTGCTGGTGGGGTCGTAGTCGGCCATCGGCTGCTCTCCTCTTCGGCGCTACTGGTCGCCGAGGTTGATCGACATCACGGGTGCGGACAGCGGCGCCGGGTGGGGGGCGCGTGCGCCGAGCCTGATCGCGGTGCCGAGGACGTTCATCGTCACGTGGAAGTAGTGGTAGCGGTAACCGGCCTGCTCGTACTCATGGTGCTCGATCGTGTGCCGCAGCACCGAGACGACGATGTCATTGGCGCCGACCGCGTTCGCCTGCCGGCGAACCTCGAGCATCACGCGATTGCGCGCGTCGTAGACGCCCTGCGCGATCTCGGTGATCTCGACGTTCATGCGCGCGCCACCGCCGAACATGCCGCCCGAGTTCATCACCCAGCCCGAATTCATCCCCAGCTGCACGGACAACACCACGGTGTGGCCGATAACGCCGCAGACCTCCGCGCCGATCCGCCGCAGCTTGTCGACGTCCTGGCCGGAGAGCGTGCACATGCCGACCCGCTGGTCGGCATGTGACTTGAGCGTCTGGTCTCGGACGGCCGTCCCGAACACGACGAGCTCGGTGTTGCCGGCATCGCCCAGCGACCCCGCGTTCATCTCGATTCCGATCACCCCGTCGGCGCCGGCGAACTCAGCCTCCTGGCGCAGGCGATCGAATGCGCGGGTGCGGGCCAGGTTCCACGGCTCGGCGAGGGCGGGGATCTCACCCGTGACGTAGTACTGGCCCTGCGTTCCCATCCAGCCGCGCAGCACGACGGAGGATCCCATCACCTGCGCGACCGGCTGCAGCCCCGATGCCTGCGCGAGCGCGTACTCCTTGGCGGTGAGGTCGCTGGTGAAGAACGGCGTGCTGGCGGCGGCGACGCGCTTCAGGCGCT
>WQWK01000294.1 GCA_009785395.1 Conexibacteraceae bacterium | reverse complement strand
TCGCCCACGACTGGGGAGCGTTCGTCGGACATCTGCTGGCGCTGCGCGCGCCGGAACGGATCAGCGGCTACCTCGCGCTGAACATCCCACACCCTTGGAACACAACGCGCACGATGGCGCCGCATCTGTGGCGGTTCATGGCCTACCAGCCGGCGATCGCGGCCGTGGGCGAGCCGCTGATGACCCGGACCAACATCGTCGAGCGCTGCTTCAGGCTGTCGCTCGTGAACAAGGCGGCAGTGTCACGTGAAGACGTGCGCTGGTTCAGCGAGCGCTTCCGCGACCCCGTGTGTGCGCGCGCTGGGGTCGAGACATATCGGACCTTCCTGCTGCACGAGCTGCCGAAGCTGGCGCGCACCCCGGAGCGGCGGCGGTCCGTGGTGCCAACGCGGGTGCTGTTCGGGACCGGCGACTGGGCGATCCACCGGTCGCTCGCAGCGGCCGAGACGGCGCACGCGGACGA
The DNA here is from genome assembly GCA_009785395.1 of Conexibacteraceae bacterium. Next base: position 2,980 of record WQWK01000294.1, on the reverse strand, counting down.
TTACCAGCTTGAGCTGGTGCCCCGCTGCGGGCACTTCATCGCCGATGAACGCCCTGAGCTCGTGCGCTCCGCTCTGATCGAGCTGAGCCGTTCCGCCGCTGCGCCTCGGTGAGCTCCGACTCGGGAACCTCGGCCTCGATGTTCCAGGCCTGCATGAAGGCGCGGACGCAGACGACGATCAGGGCGAGCTGGATCACCAGCAGCACAATCGTGAGCAGCGACAGAGCGCCGGGGCTGAAGCCGCCACCACCGAAGATCGTGCGGACCGGCCCGTAGCCGGAGCCACCGCGCTCGCTCCAGGTGGTGCCGCCGAGGCCCGAGAGCGACACGATCAACGGGACCAGCAGCAGCGTCGCGAGCGATGCCGCGACCGGCAGCAGCCCGCGCGCCCAGCGCGACACGTAGAACGCGATCAGGACATAGACGAGCACCCAGGCGAAGCTGAGCGGCGTCATGCCTTCGAGCCGGTTCCAGCCCCCGATCGTGATCGCCAGGATGACCACCGCCGAGAGCAGCAGCACCGCCACGACGCTCGCCTTCGCGGTCCGGCTCGACTGTTTCTCGCGGTTCGGATAGACGAGCGTGTAACCCGGCGGCAGGTGGTGGACCAATGACATCGCGGATCGAACTCGAGTCTAGGTGGCGATGCGCCGCTCGACCTTGGCGACGACCCGTGGATACCGGCTCGGAAGCAGGCGCACGAGCCAGTCGACGGCCCGCGCATCGTTGCCGACGCGCACACGCGGCTTGCCGGCCTCGACACCGTCGAGGATGATCGTGGCGCAGCGGCCCGCGTCCATCCGCAGGAGCTTCTGCGTGTAGAGGTCGACGAGCTCACGGTCGCGCGCGGTGACCTCGATGCCGAACCCGTTGGCATGGGCGAGCCCGTTGCGCGCGATGTTGGTCTTGATCCCGCCGGGGTGCACGCAGGTGACCCGCACCGGCTTTCTGTCACGCAGCATCTCGACCCGCAGCGACTCGGTGAACCCGCGCACCCCGAACTTGGAGGTGCAGTAGGCGCTCAGCTCGCCCTGTGCCATGTAGCCGTTGAGGCTGGAGATGTTGATGACGTGACCGTCGCCGGACGCGATCAGGTGCGGGAGGAAGGCCTTGGTCCCGTGGATCACGCCCCAGAGGTTCACGCCGAGCACGCGATCGTAGATCTCGTAAGGCGCATCGACGATCTTGCGGCCCGAGGCGATGCCGGCATTGTTGTAGATCTGGTGGATCACGCCGAACTGCCGGACGACGTTGCTGGCGTACTCATGAACAGCGTCGCGGTCGCTGACGTCGAGGATCGCCTCATGCGCGTTCTGGCCGGCAGCGGCCAGCATCTCCGCCGTGGCCCCGAGGCCCTCGGCGTCGACGTCTGAGATCGCCAGGCGGGCGCCACGCCTGCAGAGCTCGACCGCGAGCGCGCGCCCGATCCCGGAGCCTGCGCCGGTGACGACCGCAACCTTGCCGTTCAGCGAGCTCACCGAACACCGGCCAGGTCAGCCTGCGTGCCTGGGAGCGCATCACGGGTCGCGCCTGCAAAGCCCGCAGGCGCGACCCGACTGAAGCGCAGAGCCGGGTCCGCGATCGGGTCGGCGAGCAGCTGGCGGCGGTTGACGTTGTGGCTCATCGACATGTTCCAGGGCGCCTCGGGGCCGGTGCGCGGGAGCTCGTCCAGCGAGCGCTGGACGTAACCGGACGCCAAATCCAAGAGCGGCCCCGTCCCCTCGGCGCCGCCCGTGTACTCGGGGACGCAGATGTCGTAGCCATGGGCGTCCATGTGGGCGAGCATGCGAGTCAGGTAGCGGCCGACGAGGTCGACCTTCAGCGCCCAGGACCGGTTCGTGTAGCCGAGCGCGAACACCATGTTGGGGATGCCGCTGAGCATCAGCCCGCGGAATGAGACCGTGTCCGGGTATGAGATCGCCTCGCCGTCGACGGCCAGGCGTATGTCCCCGAACAGGCTGAGCTCCAGACCGGTCGCGGTGACGACGATGTCCGCCTCCAGCGTGCGCCCGTCCTTCAGCCTGATGCCGGTGGGCGTGAACGTGTCGATCTCACCCGTGACCACCGATGCCTGGCCGCTGCGGATCGTCTTGAAGAGGTCGCCGTCGGGCACGACGCAGAGCCGCTGGTCCCAAGGGTCGTAGCGCGGCTTGAAGTCGACATCGACCGGATAGCCGTCCGGCAGCTGCCTGCGGTTGAGGGCGCGGATCGCCCTGCGCGCGATGCGTGGGTAGCGCCTGCAGAAGTTGTAGATCCCGTCCATCGCGGCCATGTACTTGATGCGGGCGGCGCGGTGTGCGATCTGCGGACCGGCCAGCCTGCGGATGCCGGATACGAGCGGATCGCGCCCCGGCACCGGCAGGATGTAGCTGGGCGAGCGCTGCAGCATCGTGATGTGCGCGGTGTCCGCCGCCATCGCCGGAATCAGCGTGACCGCCGTCGCGCCGCTGCCGATGACGACGACGCGCTTGCCCCGGTAGTCGATGTCCTCGGGCCACTGCTGCGGATGCACGACGGTTCCCCGGAAGGTGTCGATCGCCGGGAACACGGGCGTGTAGCCGCGGTCGTAGCGGTAGTAACCGGTTCCCATGTAGAGCCAGTCGCAGCTGAGCGTGAAGCGCTCGCCGCTGTCCGTGCGCTCAACCTCGACCAGCCAGCGCGCCTCCGGCGTCGACCATGAAGCCGCAGTCACCTTGTGGCCCAGCCGGATCTTGGACCCGATCCCGTTTTCCTGGACCGTCTCGCGCAGATAGCCGAGGATCTCCTCCCCGCCGCCGATCACGTTGTCCCCGGTCCACGGCTTGAACTCGTAGCCGAAGGTGTAAAGGTCGGTGTCGGAGCGGATCCCCGGGTAGCGGAACAGGTCCCAGGTGCCGCCGATGGCGCCGCGGCCCTCGAGGATCGCGAAGCGCTTGTTCGGGAGCGCGTGCCGGAGATGGCAGGCGCAGCCGATCCCGGAGATCCCGGCGCCGACGATCAC
>WQWK01000293.1 GCA_009785395.1 Conexibacteraceae bacterium | reverse complement strand
GGTGCACGCAGGTGACCTTGACCGGGTGGCGGTCGCGGAGCATCTCAACCCGCAGCGACTCGGTGAACCCGCGGACGGCGAACTTGGAGGTGCAGTAGGCGCTCAGCTCCCCCTGCGCCACGTAGCCGTTGAGGCTCGAGATGTTGATCACGTGCCCGTCCCCGGAGGCGATCAGGTGCGGGAGGAACGCCTTGGTGCCATGGATCACGCCCCAGAGGTTGACCTCGAACACCCGGTCGTAGATCTCATACGGCGCCTCGACGATCTTGCGGCCCGACGCGATGCCGGCGTTGTTGTAGATCTGGTGGACGGCGCCGAATTGCCGCTGAACGTTGCCGGCGTACGTCTCGACGGCGTGGCGGTCTGAGACGTCGAGCACCGACTCGTGCAGGGTCTCGCCGCTGCGGGTGAGCAGCTCGGCCGTCGCGCACAGCCCCTCGGCGTTCTTGTCCGAGATCGCGAGCCGCGCCCCGCGCCGGTGCAGCTCGAGCGCGAGCGCACGGCCGATCCCGGAGCCGGCGCCGGTGACGACGGCGACCTTCTCCTGAAAGCCGCTCACACCACGCTCACGGCGATCGGCGTCTCGTCGGACGCGTCTGGTTCCGGTGCTGGTCTCGCGGGACCAGCACCGGACATGAACCGCAGGTTCGGGTCCTCGAGCGGCTGCTTGCGAAGCTGCCGGCGGTTGACGAGATGACTCATCGAGAGGTTCCACGGCGCGCCCGCGCCGGCGCGGGGAAGTTTGTCGAGCGAGCGCTGCACGTAACCGGCCTCGAGGTCGAGCAGCGGCGCCGTCGGGCCGCTGCTCTGCGGGTACTCGGGGACGCAGATCGTGTGGCCGCGCGCGTCCATGTGCGCGATCAGCCGGCAGAGGTGCTGGGCGACGAGGTCGACCTTCAGCGCCCACGAGCGGTTCGTGTAGCCGATCGCGAAGGCCATGTTGGGCACGCCGCTGAGCATCAGCCCCTTGAAGGCGACCGTGTCGGGCTGCGATACCTCCTGACCGTCGACGACCAGCGTGATCTCGCCGAACAGGCTCAGCTCCAAGCCGGTCGCGGTGATCACGATCTCGGCCTGCAGCTCCCTGCCCGATGTCAGCTTGACGCCGGTGGGGGTGAACGTCTCGATCTCGCCGGTCGCGACCGACGCCCGGCCGGCCCGGATCGCCTGGAACAGGTCGCCGTCGGGGACGACGCACAGCCGCTGGTCCCAGGGGTCGTAGCGCGGCTTGAAGTCGACGTCGACCGGGTAGCCGGGCGGGAGCTGCCGGGCGTTCAGCGCGTGGATCACCCTGCGCGCAGTGCGGGGGAACTTCTGGCAGAAGTTGTAGATGCCGTCCATCGCCGCCATGTACTTCAGCCGCGCGGCGCGGTGCGCCACCTTCGCGCCGGCGAGGCGACGCAGCCGGTTGATCATCGGGTCGGCCCCGGGGATCGGGAGGATGTAGCTCGGGGAGCGCTGCAGCATCGTGATGTGCCCCGTGTCGGGCGCCATCGCCGGGATTAAGGTGACGGCGGTGGCGCCGCTGCCGACCACGACGACCCGCTTGCCGGCGTAGTCGAGGTCCTCGGGCCACTGCTGGGGATGCACGACGGTCCCCTGGAAGTTCTCGAGCCCCGGGAGCTCGGGCATGTAGCCGTGGTCGTAGCGGTAGTAGCCGGTGCCGAGGTACAGCCAGTCGCAGCTGATCGTCGAGCGCTCGGTCGTGTCGGCGTGCTCGATCTCGAGCAGCCAGCGCTCATCCGGGGTCGACCACGAAGCTCTGGCCACCCGATGGTTGAGCCGGATCTTCTCCTCAAGCCGGTGTTCCTGGATCGTGTCGTTTAGGTAGCCGATGATCTCGGCGCCGCTGCCGATCACGTTGTCCCCCGTCCACGGCTTGAACTCGAAGCCGAACGTGTAGAGATCGGTGTCCGACCGGATCCCCGGGTAGCGGAACAGGTCCCAGGTGCCGCCAATCGCGGCGCGGCCCTCGAGGATCGCGAAGCGCTTCTGGGGGAGTTGGCGTTGTAGGTGACAGGCACAGCCAATCCCGGACAGGCCCGCGCCGACGATCAACACGTCGAGATGCTCCACCGGGTGCCCGGTCGTGAGGCTGGCTTGCGTGGTGTTCATTTCACGTTTCACCTTCGTCGCAGCGTTTGCCTGAGAGGAGGACCATCATCGCTGCAACCGAACGGGCACCCGATGGGCATCTGCCCCGATCTGGGCTCGGGGCCTGTGCGTCATGGGTAGTATTGCACACATGGCTGTTTCTAGACCAGTGGCAGTTACTGCCCGGTGGGAGCGCCCCTCGAGCCGGATCGCCGGCTTGCTGCGGGCCGGCGCCGAACTCGTGCAGGCGGCGCCCGAGGAGCTGATCGCCGAGATCGACGCCGCGACGCTCGGCGGGCTCCCCCGCGAGGTCGCTGAGGACCCGATCCTCGCCGCCGCAGTCCGCCGCATCAACCGCACGAACCTGTACGCGTGGGCACGGGCGAACGTCTCCGAGCCCGGCTGCGAGGTTCCCGCGAGCCTCGGCTCCGAGGGGCTGGGGCTGGCCCGCGACCTCGTTCGCCGCGGCCTCGACGACCAGGCGCTGCAGGCCTACCGGATGGGACAGAACGTCGCTTGGCGCAAGTGGATGGAGATCGCGTTCACGCTCACCGACGACGCCGAGGAGTTGCGGGACCTGCTCGACATCTCGGCCCGCTCGATCTTCGGCTTCGTCGACACGACGCTGCGACACCTGGCCGACCAGATCCGGGCCGAGCGCGACGAGCTGACTCGCGGCACGCACGCCGAGCGACTGGAGTTCGTCTCGTTGATCATCAACGGGGTGCGCGTCAGCCGCGAGCGCGCGGCGACGCGGCTCGGGTACGAGCTGGAGCAGGATCACACGGCGGCGATCGTCTGGAGCGACGAGCCAGAGCCGGCGTCGAAGGCGCTCGGCCAGGTGGCCGACGCGATCGTGCGCGATGCGGGCGCCCTGCGGCCGCTGGTCGTGATCGCCAGCGCGGGGGCGCTGTGGGTCTGGATCCCCTCCTGCGCCGGGGTCGAAGTGGAGAGCCTCGAGGCGGCCGTCGACGGCCATCCCAAGGTGCGCGTCGCCGTCGGACCCACGGCCGCCGGGATCGACGGCTTCCGGCGCAGCCACCTGAACGCGATGGCGACCCAGCGGCTGATGATGCGCGCCCCGTCGCAGCCGCAGGTCGCAACCTACGATGCGATCGAGCTGGTCGCCCTGCTGACCCACGACGAGGAGGGCTACAGCCAGTTCGTCAAGCGAACCCTGGGTGAGCTCGAGGCGGCGAGTCCCGAGCTTCGCGAGACCGTCCGCGTGTACCTGGCCGAGCAGTCCAGCGCGCAGCGCGCCGCGACCCGCCTGTTCACCCATCGCAACACGGTGTTGAACCGGGTCGCGCGCGCCGACGCGATGCTGCCGCGGCCGCTGAGCGACAACAGCCTCGCGGTT
>WQWK01000292.1 GCA_009785395.1 Conexibacteraceae bacterium | reverse complement strand
CTGGTTGCCGTCACGCCGGGTGTGTCCGGCCGCGGCGGCAGGGGCGCGCGCGCCCGTGTGCACCGGCGGATCGGCAAGCCGGATGTGGCGCGCGAGGTGATCGAGGCGCTGATGGTCGACCGCGGGCTAGCGCGCGGGTTCGAGGCGCCTGTCACCCGCGCGGCCGTGGAGGCGTCGGAGATCGAGGTCAGGGCCGCAGGCGCTCGCCGCGACCTGCGCTCACTGGCGACCTTCACGATCGATCCGGCCACCGCGAAGGACTACGACGACGCGATCTCCTGTCAGCCGGCCGACGGCGGCTGGATGATCTGGGTCCACATCGCCGACGTCAGCGCATACGTCGCGCCGCGCTCGCCGATCGACCGCGAGGCATATCGTCGCGGCACCAGCGTGTACGTGCCCGGCGCGGTCGAGCCGATGCTGCCGCAGGAGCTCTCGAACGGGGCCTGCTCGCTGGTGCCCGGCCAGGACCGGCTGGCCGTCACCGTCGAGATGTTGATGCGTGGAAGCGATGTGGTCAGCGCCGCGTTCTACCGGTCCGTGATCCGCTCCGACAAGCGGCTCACATACGAGCAGGTCGACCGCGTGTTCTCGGGGCTGGAGCGGGCGGAGGGGGAGTGGGGGGAAGGCCTGGTCAGCGCCCGTACAGCGGGTAGGGCGCTGGAGGAAAAACGCTCTGCGGCATTGGTGCTCGAATCGTCCGAGCCTGAGTTCGAGTTCGACAGGCGCGGGAACGTGGTCGGTGTGGCGCCGGTCGTGCAGACCGAGTCGCACCGACTGATCGAGCACCTGATGATCGCCGCCAACGAGCAGGTCGCCCGGTTCCTGGAGGCCCGCAAGCTGCCGGCGCTGTACCGCGTGCACGAGCGGCCCGAGGTGGTTGCGGTGGAGCGGATGCTCGACCAGCTGTCGTCGCTGGGGGTGCCGACGCCGCCGATGGCGCGCGGGTCGCTGACCACAAAGCAGGCAGCCGAGGTCGCCGGTGAGGCGTCGCGGATGCTCGCGGAGTGGCTGGTCGGGCGGGATGGACGCGGGGCGCGGGCGCTGAACCGGATCGTGCTGCGATCGCTGAAGCAGGCCTATTACGACGACCGCAACCGTGGGCACTCGGGGCTGCAGCTGGCAAGCTACTGCCACTTCACCTCGCCGATCCGGCGCTATCCCGATGTGATCTGTCACCGCGCGCTGCTGTCGGCGGTGACGGGGGATGTTCCGGTTCCCGAGGCGTCGTGGGTGGCCGCGGCCGGGCAGTGGTGCTCGGAGCGAGAGCGGGCGGCGATGCTTGTCGAGCGCGACGCCGACGACATCGCGCGGTGTTTCCTGTTGGCCGGTGAGCTTGCGCGGGAGCCGCGGGGCGGGTTGGATAAGGTGTTTGAGGGCGAGATCGTGGGCGTGATCGGGGCGGGCGCGTTCGTGGCGTTCGGGTCGGATGGGCAGTTCGAGTTCGAGGGGATGCTGCCGGTGCGGCGCCTGGAGGACGACTGGTGGGAGCTGAACGAGCACGGGACCGCGCTCGTCGGGACGCGGCATGGCGGCGCGCTGCGGCTTGGGGATACCGTGAAGGTTTCGATCGGCGCGATCGACGCGCCGCGGGGTAGGGTGGACCTACTGCCGGTGGATTGATTGATTGAGGATTTGCTGAGGATTTGGAAGATGGCCAAGGGTGGTAAGAAAAAGGCGGCGCCGGGCGATGTTGCGAGCAACCGGCAGGCGTCGTTCAGGTACAACCTGCTCGAGCGCTTCGAGTGCGGGATCGTGTTGACCGGCACCGAGGTGAAGTCGTTGCGGGACGGGAACGCGCAGCTGAAGGACTCTTACGCGACGATCAAGGACGGCGAGCTGTGGCTCGTCGGCGCCTACATCGCGCCGTATCCGGCGGCGTCACGGGAGAACCACGATCCCGAGCGCACGCGCAAGCTGCTGATGCACCGGGGCGAGATCTCGCGGCTGACGGGAGCGTTGAATGAGCGTGGGCTCACGCTCGTGCCGACGCGGATCTACTTCTCGGCGGGGGCGCGGTCGCGGGCGAAGGTGGAGGTCGCTCTGGCGCGGGGCAAGGACCTCTACGACAAGCGCGAGACGATCAAGAAGCGCGATATGGCGCGTGAGGTTCAGCGGGAGCTGCGCGAGGTGTCGCGGTGAGCGCGCCGGGCCGGAGGCCGGACTTGCTCGCGGATCGGCCGCGAGAGGCGCTGCTGAGAGGCTGATGGCAATGCGGTGTCCGTTTTGCGTACCGCATTGCCATGAGGTTGGTCAACGGGGCGCCTGTTGGAGTGATGTCTTGAGGCGGTCCAGACGGGCGGCCCAGGCGTGGTCGGCCTCTGCGATCCAGCTCGCCGCCGGCTCCAGGGCCCCGGGGGTTAGCCGGTAACGGACCTCGCGCCCGTTGCCCAGCTTGGCCGCCGGTGTCGGCTCGCGCTCTATGAGACCGGCGCCGGTGAGCGTCGAAAGGTGCTTGGCGACGGCCTGACGCGTGATCGGCAATTCGGCCGTGAGCTTCGGGACCGAGGTCGAGCCGTCGCGCATCAGCGTGCCGAGCATCTGCCGGCGGGTGGGATCGGCCAGCGCGCCGAATACGAGTCCGAGCTGGTCGCTCACGCGCAGACGAGCTCGAAGCTGGTGGCGAGCTGGGCGACCGGCAGGAACGCCGGCTGTGTCTCGGTGACCGTCACGCGGGTGCCGCCGTCGGGCACGCCGACAATGCTGATGTCGACGTGGCGGGCCGGTTCGTTGTCGGATTCGTTCCACCACCACCAGGCGATGTGGCTCGGAGCGTCGGTCTCCTCGACCACGATCGTGCGGTCATCGTCGGATTCGAGCCAGCGCTCGCGGCCCGTCTCGGTGGAGACGGCCTCCCAGACGTCCTCGAGCGGCGCGTCGATTGAGATCTCGCGGGTGACGGGCTCCGTGTCGGTCTTTGTATCGGGCATCACGGGCTCCTCTGGTGGTGGGCAGCTGATCATCTTCTCGGATGACAACCAAGTGGTTGCTATTGTCCGTGCGACAACCAACCAGTTGTCGAAAGGATATTACCCATGCCCCTGGTTCCGATGGTCATCGAGCAGAGCGCCCGCGGCGAGCGCTCATTCGACATCTACTCGCGACTGCTCAACGAACGGATCGTCTTCATCGGATCGGCGATCGACGACGACATCGCCAACCTCGTCGTCGCGCAACTGCTCCATCTGGAGAGCAGCGACCCTGACAAGGACATCTCGCTCTACATCAACTCACCCGGCGGGGTGGTCTACGCGGGCCTCGCGATCTACGACACGATGCGGTTCATCAAGCCCGACGTGCAGACGATCTGCTTCGGCGTGGCGATGAGCATGGGCTCGCTGCTGCTGTCGGCCGGCGCCAAGGGAAAGCGCCTGGCGCTGCCGAACAGCCGCATCCTCATCCACCAGCCCTCTGGAGGCTTCCAGGGCCAGGCGGCGGACATCGAGATCCATGCCCG
>WQWK01000291.1 GCA_009785395.1 Conexibacteraceae bacterium | reverse complement strand
AGGGAGGCGTCGAGCACTTCCTCCGGACCTCAGGGCTCGATCAGAGCGATCAGGAGCGGATCGCCGCGGGCAACTGGGACGCGTTGGTCGCGGGCATTCGCCGCTGAGATCTCAGCGGGCGGGCTACGACGCTCCGTAGTAGAGTTGCTACTATCTCACGTAGTAGCCACTCTCCAGATCGTAAAGGAGCAGGAATGACCCGTCGCCTGAGGTATGCAGCCGCCGCCCTCGCGGTGATCGCGGCAGCGAGCGCGTTGACCGTTGGCCTCACCACGCCCGCCGCCGGCGCCAGCGCCAGAAGTGCCGCGACGAGCGGCACCGGCCTCCGCAGCGCCGGCGCCATGATGCAGATGCCGATGTCCGGCATGCCGATGTCGGCCGGCAGCGCCGCCAGCGCCGCCAGGGCGCCCGCCACGCGCGAGCTGCACCGCGCCGTCGTACACGTGACGATCTCCAACTTCAAGTTCGAGCCCCAGCACATCGTCGTCTCGCGGGGGACACGGATCGTCTGGACCAACAAGGACAGCGAGCCGCACACCGTCACCTCCGACCGTCGCGGATTCGCCTCCCAGGCGCTCAATACGGGCGGCCACTACACGCTTGTCGCCGGCAAGCAGGGCACGTTCGCGTACCACTGCCAGATCCATCCGTTCATGCACGGCCTGCTCGTGGTCCAGGGCTGACCAGGTAGCGAAAGGACACTTCAGATGACCAGTTACATCCAGCACGACCACTCCGACGACGAGATCGATCGCAGGGGCTTCCTGCGTTGCATGGCCTGGGCCGGAACCGGTGTGCTGTTCACGCTGACCGCCTCCGGGGTGGCCACCGAGCAGCTCGGATCGGCCAGCGCGGCAGCGGCCGCGGCGACGCGGTCGTTCAACTTCGTTCAGATCTCGGACAGCCACGTGGGCTTTGACATGGCGCCCAACAAGGACGTGATCGGGACGCTCGAGCGCGCCGTCGCGAAGATCAACGCGCTACCGCAGCGGCCTGACTTCGTGGTCCACACCGGCGACCATGTGCACCTGAGCACGCGTGAGGAGTTCGACACCGTCAAGCACATCCTCGGAACGATCAAGACCGACCGGGTCTTCAACGTCCCCGGGGAGCACGACGTGTTTGTCGATGGCGGTCGTGACTATCTGAAGTTCTTCGGCAAGGGTTCGATCGGCAGCGGCTACTACAGCTTCGACGCCGGCGGTGTCCACTTCCTCGGGCTCTCCAACGTGCAGGCGTCCGAGGCCGAGCACTCGGCCAAGGGCAACGGCCTGGGCCTGCTCGGCCACGAGCAGCTCGCCTGGATCAAGAAGGACCTGGGGTCGCTCTCCTCCGACACGCCGATCGTCATCTTCGGGCATGTGCCGCTGCTCGCCGTATACCCCAAATGGGGCTGGGCGACCGAGGACAGCGCCCAGGTCCTGCAGCAGCTGCACAGGTTCGGCTCGGTGACCGCGCTGAACGGCCACATCCATCAGATCATCAGCAAGACCGAGGGTAACGTCGTGATGCATACCGGCGCCTCCACGTCATATCCACTGCACCCTCCGGGCAACGTCGCCCCCGAGCCGGATGCGGCGGTTCCGGCCGGGAAGCTGGCGAGCGAGATCGGGATCAGGACCGTGCAGTTCCAGCAGGGCACGTCATCGCTGGCGCTGGTCAACAGGTCGCTTGCCGGCGGCACGACGCAGCCACCGTTCGTGTAAACGCAATTACTATGTACGATAGTAGTGTGAGCGTCGGCAGCGCCGGTGAGCAGCAATTCGCGCGTGGTCCCGCGGCCTGGGCCGCGATGCGGTGGGCCGGGGCCGGGGCCATACTCGGCGCGCTCGGCATCGGATCCGCCCTGCTGGTGGTGTTGCGGCTGCTCGAGACCTGGCAGATCGAGCCCGGGGCTGTCGCCAACAGGGTGTCGGTCCTCGGCGCGCAGCTGAGCTACCCGACCGCCAACCTCGCGGCGCTGGCGGTGCTGTGCCAGGCGCTGCTCGGGCTGGTGGTGCTGGCGGCCGGCACGCGCGCCGCGGTCCGCGAGGTGCGCGCCGTGCGACGCTTCAACGCCTGGGTGGGGGCCCGTGTGGAGTGTGCGGCGCAGGACGTGCTGGTGATCGCGCACGAGCGGCCGGCGGCTTTCTGCGCCGGCCTGTTCCGGCCCCGGATCTACGTCTCGTCGGCCGCGCTGGCCGCGCTCGACCGGCACGCGCTGGATGCGGTGCTGAACCATGAGCGGGCACACCGGCGCCGGCACGACCCGCTGCGCCTCAGTCTCGGACGCGTTCTCGCCCGGGCACTGTTCTTTGTCCCCGGCCTTCAGCGGCTGGCCACCGAGCACGAGTCCCTGACAGAGCTGAGCGCCGACGAATACGTGGTCTCCGGCTCACCGCAGGCGCGGCAAGCGCTCGCGCGGGCGATGCTCGCGTTCGACGAGCGCCCCGGCGCGCCGCAGGGCGCGGGAATCGATCCCGCGCGCGTGGATGCGCTTCTGGGCCAGGGGCAGCCGTGGACCTTTCCGATCCTCGCCTGCCTGTCGGCGGCAGCGATCGTCGCGGTGGTGGTCCTGACAGGCGTGCTGATCGGGCGGGTTGCGAGCGGCGCGGCGACGCTTGCGGTGCCGTTCCTGTCGGGCCAGCCGTGCGTCATGATGCTGGCTCTGATACCGGCGCTGCTGGGATGGGGCGTGAGGCGGCTCAGCCAACGCCGGCCGGCGCGGTGAGGGACTGATGGCAGACCGATCCCCACAACCACTGCCGATGCTGCACGAGCTCGAGGCGGAGATCATGGAGCAGGTCTGGAGCAACCCGCGCGAGACGACAGTCCGCGAGGTGATGGAGGCGCTCAACCTCACGGCCGACCCACCCCGCGCCTACACGACCTACATGACCGTGATGCGGCGGCTGAGCGACAAGGGGTTCCTCGAGCGTGAGCGCGAGGGGTCACGCGACACGTATGCGGCGCGGCTGACGCGCGACGAGTACCACGACCGACGCGCCGGCGCCGAGGTGCGTCAGCTGGTCGACGATTTCGGTGACGTCGCGCTGGCGCACTTCGCCCGCAGCCTGTCGGGGCTCGACCCGGCGCGGCGCCGGGCGCTGCAGCGGCTCGCGGACGGCGACCAAGGCCCCGCGGACGGCGACCAGCGGCCCGAGAGCTAGAACCCCCGTCCGCAGAAACGGGCCGGACGCTCAGCTGGGCCTGTTCGAGGTGATCGCGATCGGCGCGGGCATGATCGGGCGGGGGAGCGTGTAGAACGCTCCGGGCGCGCTGCCCTGCCTTCCGAACCCGACGCCGGCGCCCTCGAGCGCCGTCTCGATGCCCTGTGGGCGCTGAATCGAGAAGACCTCGAAGCCGAGATTGTTGGGAGGTGTGGCCCCGACCAACGTCTCCGCCAGCACCCGGTGTTCGGCCTCAACGCCGGCGATCTCTGCCGAGACGCGCGCGAACTGATCGTCGCCGGCCTGCGCAAATGCGGTCACGCCGATCAGGT
>WQWK01000290.1 GCA_009785395.1 Conexibacteraceae bacterium | reverse complement strand
TGCACGTGGTCGGCCATCATCAGGTTGCGCGCCCCGAAGCCGCTGAGGTCGAGCACCAGCGCGCCGTGCGCGGCGGCCGCCTGCTCGATCGCCGCGTTGGCCTCGTCGACACGGGCGGCGGCGCGCGGCCGGGGGGGTGGGCCCAAATTCAGCGGGAGGGTGGCGACGAGGCGTCGGCCGCAGCGCGCCCCCAGCAGCCCGAGCGCGACGGCGAACTCGGCGGCGAACCGCTGCGGATCCCAGTCGGGCCGGCGGACGTCGTTGGTGCCGACGTACAGGCACCCGAGGTCGTAGCGGCCAGAGGGGTGGGCGGCGGTCGAGTAGAACGCCGGGAGCTGGGAGCCGACGACGTCGGCCACGGTGGCGCCGTCGACCGCGTACGGGGAGTAGGGCAGCCCGAGCCCGCGGGCCGTCCACAGCGCCCAGGACTGCAGCGCCACGCCCCACTGCAGCTCGCCGCCACCATTGGTGATCGAATCGCCGAACGCCACGACCCCGAGGCTGTACACACCGCGGAAACGTACCGATGGCCGCAGCCTGGATAATGCGGGGCGGATGGACGGCCACGAGGACATTGCCCGCGCCGTTGAGGACCTGAGGCGGCGGATCCCCGAGCCGCTCGCGCCGGTCGCGCGGATCGCCTACAACTACGCGTGGTCATGGCTGCCCGGGGGCCGGTACCTGTTCGAGTCCGTCGTCGGCAGCGATCGGTTCGAGCACAGCAAACGGAACCCGGTGCGAGCGTTGCTGGAGGCGTCGTGGTCGACGCTCAGTCGCGCCGCCTCCGACAGCGAGGTGCTGTCGCACGCAGCCGAGATGGAGCACCGGATCGACGAGATCGTCGCGGCGCCCGCCGGCGATCACGGCATCGATGCGGCACACCCCGTCGGCTTCCTCTGCGCCGAGTACGGCGTGCACGTCTCGCTGCCGGTCTACTCGGGGGGGCTCGGAGCGCTCGCGGGAGACATCCTCAAGGAGGCCTCCGATCTGCGGGTGCCGATGGTCGCCATCGGCCTGATGTATCACCGCGGCTACTTCCGGCAGCGACTCGACGCCAGCGGGTGGCAGCACGAGTACTGGGTTGACAGCGATCCCGAGCTGCTGCCCTGCGCGCTTGTCAGCGGGCCGGACGGCGAGCCGCTGACGATTGAGGTACCGGTCGCGTCCGGCGCTGCCACCGTCCGGATCTGGCGGGTCGACGTCGGCCGCGTGCCCCTGTTCCTGCTGGACACCAACTTCGGGGACAACGAACCGCTGCAGCGCTGGATCACCAGCCGGCTGTATGACGGCGACCCCGAGACCCGGCTGGCCCAGTACACGCTGCTCGGCGTCGGCGGCGTCCGAGCCTTGCGCGCTCTGGGGGTCGACCCAAGCCTGATCCACCTCAACGAGGGGCACGCCTGCCTGGCGCCGCTGGAGCTGGCGGTCAGCAGCGGCGACGGCGATGGCACCGTTGACTCGCTCGTCGCCGCGGCCCGGCGCCGGACGGTGTTCACCACGCACACGCCGGTGCCGGCGGGTAACGACTCCTACCCGGCAGAGCAGGTGCGGCGAGCTTTCGCGGGCTTCATCGACAGCTCGCCGGTGCAGGCCGACCAGCTGATCGCGCTCGGGCGCACCCATTCGGACGAGGCGGCGGAGCCGTTCGGCATCACCCAGGCGGCGCTACGGCTCAGCCGCGCCGCCAACGGCGTCAGCCGGCTCCACGGTCAGGTCGCGCGGGAGATGTGGACTGACCTGTGGCCGGGGCTGCCAATCGAGGAGATCCCGATCGGCCACGTCACCAACGGCGTCCACATCCCGACCTGGATCGGACGGCCGATGCGGGAGCTGCTGGGCCGGCATCTGGGGGACGACTGGCTGTCGCGCGCCGGCGACGCCGACACGTGGAAGCCGATTGCGGAGATTCCGGACGACGAACTGTGGGCGGTGCGAAACCAGCAGCGCGCCGAGCTGCTGGCGCTGATCAGGCAGCGCAGCGCCCGGGATCGGCTTGAGCGATCCGACAGCCACGAATACGTGATGGCCGCCAGGCAGGCGCTGCGCGACGACGTCCTGACGGTCGGGTTCGCGCGCCGCGTGGCGACCTACAAGCGCCTCGAGCTGCTGATGCGCGACGCCGACTTCGCGACGAGGTTGCTCGGCGGCGAGCGGCCGGCGCAGATCCTGCTGGCCGGCAAGGCGCACCCGCGCGACGACGACGCCAAGCGGGTGGTCCAGCGGCTGTTCGAACTGAAGACGATCCCGGCCGTCGCCGGCCGGGTCGTGTTCCTCGACGACTACGACCTGAGGATCGGCGCCGCGCTGACCCGCGGCTGCGACGTCTGGCTGAACGTGCCGCGCCCGCCGCTGGAGGCGAGCGGCACCAGCGGGATGAAGTCCGTCGTCAACGGCGGGCTGCAGCTGAGCGTGCTCGACGGCTGGTGGGCCGAGGGCTACGACGGCAGCAACGGCTGGGGCTTCTCGGGCGAGGTCGACGCCGATCACGAGGCGCAGGACCAGCGCGACGCGGCGACCTTCCAGTCGCTGATGATGGACACGGTCGTGCCGACCTTCTACGAGCGGGACACGCACGGCCTGCCGGCCCGCTGGCTCGAGCTGATGCGGAACTCGCTGATGACCCTCGGGGCCGAGTTCAGCGCGACCCGGATGGTCCGCGACTACGTTCGCGGTCCGTACGCGGGCGGCGGCGAGCCGCGGTGACGGCCGAGCTGCTGCGGCGCTCGGTCTTCGAGTTGGCCGAGCTGGTCCGGTCTGGCCAGGTCTCGGCGGCCGAGCTGACGCGGACCTGCCTGGAGCGGATCGACGCGCTGCAGCCGCGGATCAATGCCTTCACCCACGTCGCGCACGAGCGGGCGCTGGGCGAGGCTGCGACGATTGGGCGCGAGGACCCGCGGCCGTTCGCCGGCGTGCCGATTGCGATCAAGGACAGCCGCGCGGTCGCCGGGATGCCGCTGACGATGGGCAGCGACATCTTCGGCGACTACGTGCCCGGCGAGGACGCGTTCGTCGTGCGCCGGATCCGCGCCGCCGGCTTCGTGATCGTCGGCAAGACGGCGCTGCCGGAGAACGGGATCCTCCCCACCTGCGAGTCTCGCCGGAACGGGCCGACCTCCAACCCGTGGGCGTTCGACAGAACTCCCGGCGGCTCCAGCGGCGGGTCCGCGGCCGCGGTCGCCGCCGGTATGGTCCCGATCGCGCACGGCACCGACGGCGGCGGCTCGATCCGGATCCCGGCGGCGTGCTGCGGCCTCGTCGGCCTCAAACCCGCCCGCTCCCGGGTCTCGTCCGGCCCCGACAGCGGCCAGAGCTTCCTGGTCTGCGACGGGGTGCTGACCCGCACGGTCGCCGAGACCGCCGCGCTGCTGGACGTGCTCGCCGGCTACGAGCCGGGCGACGCCAACTGGGCACCGCCGCCGGCCTCGCCGTTCGCTCAGGCGGCCCGCGAGCCGCCTGAGCGACTACGCGTCGGTCTGGCGCTGAAT
>WQWK01000289.1 GCA_009785395.1 Conexibacteraceae bacterium | reverse complement strand
CTGCCGCTGCACACCGCCGGCCCGTACGTCGCGGCCGCATACATCGTCTTCGCGCTGATCCTGCTGATCTACGTCGGCATCATGGCGACGCGCCTGCTGCGCAGCCAGCGCGAGCTGGCCGAGCTGCGCCGCCAGGTGGAGGAACGGGAGCGCGGCGAGCAGGGCGACGCCGAGGCCGCCGCCAATGCGGAGGCGGCGGCCGAGCAGAAGGCGCGCGTATGAGCGAGATGCTGGCGATCGGCGTCTCGCACAAGACCGCGCCCGTCGAGGTGCGCGAGCGGCTGGCCCTGACCGACACGCGTGCGAGCGAGTTCATCCGCGACCTTCACGGCGCGCCCGAGATCCAGGAGGTCGTGGCGCTCTCGACCTGCAACCGGACCGAGCTGTACCTGGTGGTCGACGACCCGGTGGAGGCCGAGAGCACGGTGCTGGGGATGCTCGCCCGGCAGGCGAGCATCCGCCCGACGGCGCTGTCCAGCGCGATCTACTCGCACCGCAACTGCGACGCCGCGCGCCACCTTTACCGGGTGAGCTCCGGCCTCGAGTCGATGATCGTCGGCGAGGACCAGGTCCAGGGCCAGGTGCGGCGCGCGTATGACGCCGCGCTCGAGCGCGAGACCGCCGGCCCGCTCACCAACCACCTGTTCAGGGCGGCGCTCGCGACCGGCAAGCGTGTGCGCACGGAGACCGCGATCAGCGAGGGGAACCTCAGCCTGCCATCGGTCTCGGCGATGCTCGCCAGGGAGGTGCTGGGCGATGTGCGTGACCGGCGCGTGGTGATCATCGGCACCGGCGAATCCAGCGAGCTGGCGGCGCGCGCGCTGGCCGACGCGGGTGCCCAGCTCGTGTTCGTGGCAACCCGCCGGCGTGACCGCGCCATCAGCCTGGCGGAGCGCTTTCACGCTGAAAGCGTGAACTTCGACCAGCTGCCCGAGGCGGTCATCTCGGCGGACGTTGTTGTGGCCGCGACCGCGTCGCCGCACCTGTTGATCGAGGCGGCGGAGCTGGCCGAGGTTCAGACGCAGCGCGGCAACCGCCCGCTGCTGATCATCGACCTGGCGGTGCCGCGTGACGTCGACGCGGACTGCGCGCAGGTCGCGGGCGTGTCGCTCTACGACGTCGACGACCTCGAGGCCGTGATCGCCCGCAACCGCAGGGTGCGGCAGGGCGAGGCGCGCAAGGCCGAGGGCATCGTCGAGGAGGAGATCCAGAGCTTCGCGACCTGGCTGGGATCGCTCGAGGTGCTGCCGACACTGGCTGCGCTGCGCAGCCATGCCACCGCGATCGCCGAGCAGGTATTCGCCGAGAACGACGGTCGCTGGGAGTCGGCGTCGGAGCGCGACCTCGAGCGCGTGCAGGCGCTCTCGCGGGCGATCGTCAACCGCCTGCTGCACCATCCCACGCTGCGCATGAAGGAGCTGCGCGACGATCGCGTGCACGCGCGGATGGCGCTCGTGCGCGATCTGTTCGGGCTGAGCGTCGACGACGAGCCGGCGCTGCGCGACCCTCCCGTCGAGGCCGAGGATCTGGCGGCGATCCGCAAGTTGCCCGAGCCCAAGTCGTGAGGATCGGTACGCGCGGGAGCGCGTTGGCGCTGGCGCAGGCGGGTGCCGTCGGAGCGCTGCTCGGTGGCGGGCACGAGATCGTCACAATCACCACCGCGGGTGATCGCGGCGAAGCGATCGGCGACAAGGCGCGCTGGACCTCCGCGCTCGAGCAGGCGCTGCTCGACGGGCGGATCGACGTTGCCGTGCACTCCGCGAAGGATGTGCCGGGTGAGCTCGCCGATGGCACGACGATCGCTGCCGTACCGCTGCGCCAGGATCCGAGCGATGCGCTCTGTGGCGCCGCCGAGATCGCCTCGCTCGGATCTGGCGCTCGCGTTGGCACGAGCAGCATCCGGAGAACCGCTCAGCTTCGTGCCCTGCGGGAAGACCTGACGGTCGTGGAGCTGCGCGGGAACGTCGACACGCGTCTTCGCAAGCTTGAAGCTGGTGAGGTCGATGCGCTGGTCTTGGCGAAGGCCGGACTCGATCGGTTGGGGCGCAGCGCTGAGGCGACCGGACTGCTGCATGAGCTCGTTCCGGCGCCGGGGCAGGGCGCGCTGCTCGTGCAGGCTCGCGACGGTGACAGCGCAACGCTCGCGCAGGTCGCGACGATCAACGACAGCAGCGCTGAGCGTTGTGTCATCTCCGAAAGGGCACTCGCGGGCCACTTGGAGGCCACATGCAACACCCCGCTCGGTGCGCTCGCCGTGCCCGCATCGGAGCTTGACGTCACGCTCAGGGCATGGGTGGGTCTTCCCGACGGCAGCCACTGGATCGCTGACGAGATCACGGCGCCACCGGAGCAGGCCGCCCGCGAGCTGGCGGAGCGCATGACCAGCGTCGGCGCCCGCGAGTTGCTGGCGCGGGCAGAGGCGATGGCAGGTGACGGGAAGGAAACCCACCCTGACGGTGGGTTTCCTTCCCGTCGATCCGACAGGGTGCAGTCATGACCGTCTACCTCGTCGGCGCCGGGCCCGGCGACCCCGGGCTGATGACCGCCCGCGCGCTGGAGCTGATCAAGAGCGCGGACGTGATCATCCACGACCGCCTGATCCCGGCCACCGCGCTCGACGGCGCACGGCCCGACGCGCAGCTGATCTACGCCGGCAAGGAGGGCGGCGGCGAGCAGGTTCCCCAGACGACCATCACGGAGCAACTGATACAGCATGGCGCCCGCGCCGAAACGGTGGTGCGGCTCAAGGGCGGCGATCCGTTCGTGTTCGGCCGTGGCGGCGAGGAGGCGGAGGCACTGGCAGGCGCCGGGATCGCGTTCGAGGTGGTGCCCGGCGTCACCGCAGGTGTCGCGGCGCCTGCCTACGCCGGCATCCCGGTCACGCACCGTGACGCCGCCAGCTCGGTCGCTTTCGTCACCGGCCACGAGGATCCGGACAAACCCGAATCGGCGCTCGACTGGCGGGCGCTCGCAAACTTCCCAGGCACGCTGATCGTCTACATGGGCGTGCGTCAGCTCGAGGCGATCACGGCACGCCTGATCGAGGGCGGCCGCGGGGCGGACGAACCGGCGGCGCTGGTGCAGAACGGCACGCTGCCGCGCCAGCGTGCGGTGCTCGGGACGCTCGCGACGATCGCCAGGCTCGCGGCCGACCGGCAGATCAAGGCGCCGGCGATCGCGATCTTCGGCTCGGTGGCGGCACTGCGCGAGCAGCTCGCGTGGCTCGAGCGGCGCCCGCTGCACGGCGTCACCGTCGCGGTCACGCGTGCGCGGGCGCAGGCCTCGCGGCTGGCCGAGCGGCTGCGCGGGCTCGGCGCCGAGGTTGTGGTCGCGCCCGTCATCCGCACCGAGGCGCTGCCGGGACCGGTCCCGGATCTCGCAAGCTACGACCTGATCTGCTTCACGAGCCCGAACGGGGTGGAGGCGCTGTTCGAGCGGATCGACGCCGCCGGGCTCGATGCGCGCGCCTTCCCGGACAGCGCGCAGACGCG
>WQWK01000288.1 GCA_009785395.1 Conexibacteraceae bacterium | reverse complement strand
CGCCCTGCGGGCCCTGTGCGCCCTGCGGGCCTTCGGCGCCGCCGGTGCCGGTGCCGGGCGTGCCCTGCGAGCCCTGATTGCCCTGGAAGCCCTGGTTGCCCTGCGCGCCCTGGAAGCCCTGGTTACCCGGCGAGCCCTGTGAGCCCTGGCTTCCGGGTCCGCCCTGCGCTCCCTGCGTGCCGGCTGTGCCCTGCGAGCCCTGTGATCCCTGGCTGCCAGTTGCGCCCTGGTTGCCCTGCGGTCCGGGCGCGTTGCTGACGCCGGGCGCGCCCTGAGCGCCCGTCCCGGCCGGACCCTGCGTGCCGGCCGTACCCTGTGCGCCCGCGGCGCCCTGCGCACCCGCCTGGCCGGCAGCGCCCTGCGTGCCGGCGGCGCCGCTCACGCCCTGCGCGCCGCGCAAGCCTGCCGCCCCGCGCGCGCCGGTCGCGCCGGTGGCGCCCGCCGTCCCGCGCGCGCCGGCCGTCCCGCGGACACCCGCCGCCCCACGCAGACCCGTCGTGCCGGTCGTGCCAGCCGTCCCGCGCACGCCGGGCGCCCCCGCTGCCCCGGGCGCCCCCGCTGCCCCGGGCGCACCTGCGAGCCCGCGCGCGCCCTGCGCGCCGGCCACGCCGGAGCCGGGGATCCCGGTGAAGCCGAGCGATCCCTGCGCGCCCTGGGGGCCCTGCGGACCAGCGGCGATCGGCAGCGCCGTGACGGCGACCGCCCCTTGCAGCGCCTTGCCCTGGATTCTGTAGCGATCAGCGTTGCCGAACGGGTACACGGCGCCGTGCCTGCCGACCAGCCAGTAGCCGCCGCCGTCCGGCGTCGCCACGATGCCGATGATCGGCTGCGTGAGATGGCGGTGCGAGACGTCGCCGAAGAACCTGGCGGAGCCGAAGGCGTGGACCTTGCCGGTCGCCGAAACGGTCCAGTAGCCCGCCGCGTGCGACACCACCGCGGCGTTCACCGCGAACGCGGTCGCGTGATGGGGGTGCCCGTCGCCGCCCTCCGTGACCAGCACCGCACCCAGCGCGGCTGCGGCCGCCAGCGTGCCAACCCCGGCTGCGGCGCCGGCGCGGCCGCTCCAGCGTTCTCGCTTTACCTTTGGCTCCGCCAAAACACGGCTCCCCGTAGCGCTGAAAGCCCTTTCGAGTGCTGACATACAACCTACCAGCGCGCCCGACGCACCGGACCCACGATCTACCGGAGAACCGACCGGCGCCCCCTCGGTCACCCGCCTCCACTAACCTTTAGCCTCAGTTGATGCCCGGCGAGGGCCGGCGGGCCCTCCAATTGGTCCGCGCTGCGCCGGACAGACCCCGTGAACCCGTGATCCCTTCCCGTTACCAGCCCTCGATGGAAATGCTCGCGGAGTTCATCCGCAAGCACCCGTGGTGGCAGTGGCTGACGCGCACCCCGTTCTCGGCGAAGATGACCAAGTACGCGCTGAGCTCGGTGATCGCGTTCCTGCTGTCGATCATCACGTTCCCGATCGTGTACTGGGCCTCCGGGGGCCAGACGACCGTGGCCTCCGTGGTCGCCTTCTTCGCGGCGGCGATCCCCAACTGGCTCATGAACCGGCGCTGGGCGTGGCAGCAGACCGGCCGCGCGCCGAAGAAGCAGATCATCTCCTACGCGGCCGTGTCCGTGATGGTGCTGCTCGTGACCGCATACGCGACGGGCCGAACCAACTGGTGGGTCAAGCACGACGCTCACATCGAGAACCACCACGGCCTGCGAGTGCTGATCGTCGAGGGCTCGTTCGTGGCGATCACGGTGATCCTGTTCTTCACGAAGTTCGTGATCTACGAGTTCCTGATCTTCCGCGAGCGCCGGCATCCGTCCGCGCGCCGGCGCGGGTCCGAGCAGCGGCAGCCGTCGGCGGCGGCAACGCCCGCCGCCGCCGACGCAGTCAGCGAGCTTGTCGGCAGCGATCAGTCCGCCGCCTGAGGGCGACGGCGCTCAGCTGGAGCGCTGGCCCTTGCGCCTGAGCTCGCGCAGGAACGTGAACATGATCGCGCGCGCGAAGCGCATGCCGTAGAGCAGGTTCGGACCCTTCTTGGTGAGGGTCGCGCCGTCCGGGCGGTCGCGCATCGTGGTCGCGACCTCGACGACGCGGAAGCCGTTCATCGCCGTGGCGATCAGCAGCTCGGAGGTCTGGTACTGGGTCTGCTCGAGCTTGACCGTGCGCGGGATGATCGTGCGGAAGGCGCGGATGCCCGACGCCGGGTCGGTGATCCGCTGGCGCAGCAATACGCTGATCAGGCCGCCGAAGACGATCACGCCGGCGTGGCGAACCGGGTCCGTGGTCAGCTCGGTGCCGAGGCGACGGGAGCCGTTGACGAAGTCCGCGCGGCCCGACAGGATCGGCTCGAGCACGCGGTCGAACTCGGTCTCGTCGTACTGGCCGTCCGCGTCGGTCGTGGCGATGACCTCGGAGCCGCGCTTGTAGGCGAGCCAGTAGCCGAGCATGAAGATCAGGCCCTGGCCGCGGTTGATCGGCACGTCGCAGACGAGCGCGCCGGCTGAGCGCGCCTCCTCGGCCGTGCGGTCGTTGGAGCCGTCGACGACGACGATCACCTCGACCGCCTTGCCGGCGATCTCGCGCGGGATGCCGCGGACGACATCGGCGACCGTCGGCTCCTCGTTGTAGGCCGGGATCACGACGGCGATCGGAGCGCCCTCACCGGCCGGGTACTCGGCGAAGAACGCGCGCACGGGCTCGCGCTCCTCGACGGGGCGGGCGAGGATCTCCTGTTCGAGCGATGCGCCCTCTGCGGCGGTCGTCACCGAGCGCTCTCTTGAATAGCGTCCATTTTCATGAGCGCGCATGGTAGCGAGACATGGCACCAGTAAGCTGCGCCACGATCGGAAACGAGGAGAGGCCTGCAGATGGCAACCTTGCGTGAGAGGCTGGAGGCGCCGGATGCGTTCGTGATCGGCGCCGAGCTGGTGACGAGCCGCGGAGTGCTGGAGCAGCACAGCGGCCAGGCGCTGGTGGAGCTCGCGCATCAGCTCGCGGAGAACCCGCGGATCGGGTTCGTCTCGCTGACGGACAACCCGGGCGGGAATCCGATGATCGCGCCGGACATGCTCGCGAACCGAATGCACGAGGTCGGCCAGGAGGTGGTCCTGCACTTCGCGTGCAAGGACATGAACCGCAACGGGATCGAGAGCCGCGCCTGGAAGGCGGCGTCGGCCGGCCTGGACAACATCCTCGCGCTCACCGGCGACTATCCGATCGCGGGCCAGTCGGGCGTCGCGGCGCCCGTGTTCGATATCGACTCGGTCGGGCTGCTGAAGCTGCTGAGCGACATGAACGAGGGCGTCGAGGAGCTGCGCGCTCCGGACGGGCGGCTGCTGGGGACGCGCTTCTTCCTGGGCTGCGTGGTCACGAATCACAAGCTGCACGAGCGTGAGGTGATGCCGCAGTACTTCAAGCTCGAGAAGAAGGCCCAGGCCGGCGCTCGGTTCGTGATCAACCAGCTGGGCTGGAACGCGCGCAAGGACAGCGAGCTCCTGCTGT
>WQWK01000287.1 GCA_009785395.1 Conexibacteraceae bacterium | reverse complement strand
CAGTTCCACCAGATCGAGGGGCTCGCGATCGACGAGGACCTGACCCTCGCCGACCTCAAGGGGACGCTCCTGACCTTCGCACGCGCGATCTTCGGGCCAGACCGCGAGGTGCGGCTGCGCCCCCACTTCTTCCCGTTCACCGAGCCGAGCGTCGAGGTCGACGTGTCCTGCTTCAACTGCACCGGCGGCGTCACCGCGAACGGCGAGCGCTGCTCGCTGTGCAAGGGGAACGCGTGGATCGAGATCCTCGGCGCCGGGATGGTCGACCCCAACGTGCTGAGCGCGGTCCGGACCGGCGCGTATGACCCGGAGCGCGTCCAGGGCTTCGCCTTCGGCATGGGGATCGAGCGGATCGCGATGCTCAAGCACGGTGTCAGCGACCTGCGGCTGTTCTACGACAATGACGTCCGCTTCCTGGAGCAGTTCGCATGAGCGGGCGGCGGCGGAGCGCCTGGAGGGCGGCATGAGGATCCCGCTCGAGTGGCTGCATGAGTACTGCGATCCGCGCGTGGATGCGCACACGCTGGCGCAGCAGCTGGCGCTGACCGGGACCGAGGTCGAGCGCGTCGAGCACCACGGGGTGGTGGCGACGGAGAACTTCGTGGTCGGGCACGTGCTCGAGCGCGAGAAGCACCCCGACGCCGATCGCCTCAACGTGTGCATGGTCGACATCGGCGCCGGCGAGCCGTCGCAGATCGTCTGCGGGGCGCCGAACGTCGCCGCCGGCCAGACGGTTGGCGTGGCGCGGCCCGGCGCCGTGATGCCCGACGGCACCAGGCTCAAGAAGGCCAAGCTGCGGGGTGTCGAGTCCCACGGCATGATCCTGTCCGAGCGCGAGCTCCAGCTCAGCGAGGACCACACGGGGATCATGGTGCTGGACGATGGTGTGGCCCCGGGGACGCCGCTCGCCGAGGTCGTGCAGATCTCGACCGACGTGCTCGTGCTCGAGATCACCCCGAACCGTCCGGACTGCCTCGGGATCTATGGCGTCGCACGCGAGGTCGCGGCGACGACGGGCGCGCCGCTCAAGGCGGCGCCCTGGGATCGGGATCCAGGCAGCCTCGGCCCGCTCGACGGCATCGAGATCACCAACGAGGCCGGACACGAGCTGTGCCCGCGCTTCACCGCCCGCCGCTTCGACGGCGTGCAGATCGGTCCGAGCCCGCTGTGGATGAAGGCGCGGCTGATGGCGGCCGGCCAGCGGCCGATCTCGAACGTCGTCGACATCACCAACTATGTGATGCTGCTGACGGGCCAGCCGATGCACGCCTTCGACTACGACCGCGTGGCCGGGCGGCGGCTGAACGTGCGGCGCGCTCGGGCCGGCGAGCAGGTCACGACGCTCGACGATCAGGTGCGGACGCTCGACCCTGAGGTGGTGGTGATCGAGGACGCCGAGGGACCGACGTCGATCGCCGGCGTGATGGGCGGCGCTCGCTCCGAGGTCTCGGATGAGACCACCACGGTCATCAGCGAGGTTGCGACCTGGAACGGCGCGAACATCCACGCGACCGCGCTGAAGCTCGCCCTGCGCAGCGAGGCCTCGAGCCGCTACGAGAAGCAGCTGCAGCCCGAGCAGACGCTGTGGGCACAGGCGGTCGCCACGCAACTGTTCGTCGAGGTATGCGGTGCGAGCGTGCGCCCGGGGACGCTTGACATCGGCGGCGCCGGCCCCGCGCCGGCGACGATCCGCCTGCGCGACGCGCGCGTCGCGGGCCTGCTCGGCGTGGCGATCCCGCGTGAGCGCTCGCGGCAGCTGCTCGAGACGATCGGCTTCACGGCGCTTGAGGCGCCCGACGGGCTCGACGTCACCGTGCCCGACTTCCGCCGCGCCGACATCACGCGCGAGGCCGACCTGATCGAGGAGGTCTCGCGCCTCGACGGCCTCGACAACGTGCCGGCGACGCTGCCCGCGCGCGGTAACGCCGTCGGCCGGCTGACCGAGGTGCAGCGCCTGCGCCGCCGGGCCGAGGATGCCCTCGCCGCGCAGGGCCTGCACGAGGTCGTCGGCTGGAGCTTCAACGGGCCCGAGCTCTCCGGGAAGCTCGATCTGATCGAGGCCGGCTCGCCGCTTGAGTTCGTCAACCCGATGTCCTCCGAGCACTCGCAGCTGCGGACCACGCTGCTCGGGTCGCTGCTCGACGTGGCCGAGCGCAACCGCGCCCGCGGCGCCGACGCGATCCGCCTGTTCGAGTCCGGGCGGGTCTACCACGCGAAGTCAGCTGTGAGCCCGGACAGCCTTCCGGACGAGCCACACCATCTGGGCGTCCTGCTGAGCGGCCCGGTGCGGCCGGCGACCTGGCGCGACCAGCATCCGCGGGGCGCCGACTTCTTCGCCGCCAAGGGCGCGCTCGCCGGGCTGCTGGACGCGCTCGGGATCGCATGGGATGTCGCGCCGATGACGCGCCCCGGCGGGTTTCTGCACCCCGGGCGCGCTGCGGCCGCCGTGGTGGCGGGCGCGGAGATCGGCTGGGTCGGTGAGATCCATCCGAACGTCGCCGCGCGCTGGGACCTCGAGGACACCGTCGCGGGTTTCGAGATCTCGCTGTCCGCGATCGCGCCGCCCGAGCCCGCCAGGTTCGAGGACCTCGTCAGCTTCCCGGCCGTGCACGAGGACCTGGCGGTCGTGGTTGCCGACGCGGTTCCGGCAGCGGAGATCCTTGCCGTGATTCAGCGGGCCGGCTCGCCGCTGCTCGCCGGCACTCAGATCTTCGACGTCTACCGTGACCCGGAGCGTCTCGGCGCCGGGCGCGTGTCCATCGCCGTGCGGCTCTCCTACCGCGCCACGGACCGCACCCTCACCGACGCGGAGGTGTCGCGTCAGCGCGACGCGATCATCGACGCGCTCGCGCGCGAGCTCGAGGGGACGATCCGTGCCGGCGACGAGGGGACCCACGGTGCCGGCGACTGACGTGCATTCGGTCGCTGTGTTCGGCGCGGCCGGCTATGCCGGCTCGCTGGCGGCGCGGCTGCTCTACAACCATCCGAACTTCGACCTGAGGTGGGTCACCGCGCGTGATGACGCCGGGCGCATGCTCGATGCGGTCTATCCGCACCACCGCGTGCCGCTGGTGCTCGAGGAGGCCGACATCGACCGCCACGGCGACACCGAGGCGGCGGTCGTCGCCTACCCGCACGGGGCCTCGGCGCCGTTCGTCGCACAGCTGCGTACGCGCGGGGTCAAGGTCGTCGACCTGAGCGCCGACTTCCGCCTGCGCGACGTCGAGACCTACGAGGAATGGTACGTGCCGCACCCCGAGCCGCAGCTGATCGCGGGCGCGGTCTACGGCCTGCCCGAGTGCTACCGCGAGGAGATCGCCCAGGCCGAGCTCGTCGCCAACCCGGGCTGCTATCCGACGGCGACGATCCTGACGCTGGCGCCGCTCGCGCGGGCCGGGCTGCTCGCGGACGTCGTCGTCGACGCCAAGTCGGGCGTGTCCGGGGCTGGCCGCAGCGCCACCGACAAGACCCACTTCGTCACCGTCGACGAGAACGTCAACGCCTATGGCGTT
>WQWK01000286.1 GCA_009785395.1 Conexibacteraceae bacterium | reverse complement strand
TCGTGGCTGACCACCACTATCGCCCGTGCCGGGGCCGCGGCGAGGTGGCCGGCCAGCCACTCGATCGCCTCCACGTCGAGGTGGTTGGTCGGCTCGTCGAGCAGCAGCAGGTCAGGGTGGTCGAGCAGCGCGCGCGCCAGCGCGACGCGCCGCCGCTCACCGCCGGAGAGGCCCTGGATGTCCGTGTCGAGTCCAGTCGGAAAGCGGCCCAGCGTGACGCCGCCGAGCAGCCCGTCGAGCACGCCGCGGAACTCGCGGTTGCCGGCCCACTCATGCTCGGCGCGGTCCTCCACCAGCAGCTCCCGGATCGTCGAAGCAGCGGCGAGACGATCCGACTGATCGAGCACGCCGATGCGCAGCCCGCCGACGCGCGTGACCTGTCCGCTGTCGGGCTGCTCGGCGCCGGCGATCAGCTCCAGCAGCGTCGACTTGCCCTGGCCGTTGCCGCCGACGACGCCGATGCGGTCACGGTCGGCGATCCCGAGCGTGACGTCAGCGAGGATCGTGCGGGCGGCGTACTCCTTGCCTACGCCGCTGAGGTTCACGAGGTTACGAGCGGTACTCATCTGAATTCAGATCCTTGCAAGGATGTAAGCGATGACGCTTGTCGACGGGACGCCGCTCTGGATCGAGTTGGACGGCGCCGTGAACGCCCGCGCCGTGGTTCAGGGCGTGCTGCTGCGCTCTGACAACCTGCAGGCGCTCAGCCAACGCGACGTCCGGCGGTTGGTGGACGAGCAGCGGCTCGAGGTGGTGCTCGATCTGCGCACCGACGTCGAGGTTGCGCTCGAGGGCCCGGGGCCGCTGACAGGTGTGGCGGGCGTCCGGATCGCGCACCACTCGCTGTACCCGTCGCAGGGCAACACGGACCTCGACGCTGAGACGATCAAGCCCGGCACACGCCCGTGGTGGAATTCCTACGAGAACCAGAACGCAGGCGAGTCGCCGGTCGTGCGCTCCTACCTCGGTTACATGGAGGGCCGCTCCGACTCGGTGGTCGCCATCGTCCGCGAGATCGCGCGCGCCGAAGGCGCGGTGCTGGTGCACTGCGCGGCCGGCAAGGACCGCACCGGCACGGTCGTCGCGCTCGCGCTCGCCGCCTGCGGTGTCCCACGCGAAGCAATCGCCGCCGACTATCAGGCCACGGGCGAGCGGATCGTGCAGATCATCGCCCGGCTGCGCAGCTCCGCGACCTACCGCGCGGAACTCGAGGGGCATGATCCCCAGAAGCACGCTCCTGTCCCGGGGACGATCGAGCGCGTGCTCGAGGTCGTAGACCTCAAGTACGGCGGGGCCGCGAACTGGCTGCTGGATAACGGGCTGGATCCAGCCGATCTCGCGCGCCTGCGGGTGCGGATCGTCAGCTAAGGTCGTATGGATGGACACAATCGAGATGACCACCGCGGAGCTCCAGCGGCTGCGCGAAGAGCTCAGCGAGCTCGAGAGCGGCGGGCGCTCGCAGATCGCCGCGCGCATCAAGACCGCGCGCGAGTGGGGCGACCTCAAGGAGAACGGCGAGTACCACGCCGCCAAGGAGGCGCAGGCGCACCTCGAGACGCGGATTCTGCGGCTGCGCGAGCAGATGCGGGCGGCGGTCGTGGTCGAGCGGACCGGCGCCGAGGACGTCCGCAACGGCAGCACGGTTGACGTGACCGACCTCGGCACGGGCAGCTCGCAGACGTTCAGGATCGTCCCGCCGAACGAGGCGAAGCCAGCTGACGGACTGATCTCGTCGAGCTCGCCGGTGGCGCAGGCGCTGATCGGCAGCCGCGTCGGTGACGAGGTCTCGATCTCGATCCCGGCCGGGGTTCGGCGGCTGCGCGTCGACGCGATCTCCTGAGCTTCGGAGATACTGGAGCGCCATGGAGATCGAGGGCACTTCAGCGATCGTCTTCGGGGGCGCCTCCGGGCTGGGTGAGGCGACGGCCCGGCGGCTCGCCGCCGCGGGCGCGCACGTCACGATCGCGGATCTGAACGGGTCGCGGGCGTCGGAGGTCGCGGCTGCGATCGGCGCGGCTGCGGCGGCTGTCGAGACCGACGTCACAGATCCCGAGTCGGTGCAGCGGGCGGTCGACGCGGCGGTCGAGGCGGGCTCGGCTGGGGCGGCCGGCTCGGCTGGTCTGCGGATCTCCGTCTGCTGCGCGGGGCTGGGCCAGCCCGCGAAGCTGATCGGGCGGGAGGGGCCGACGCCGCTCGAGCAGTTCGCGCGCGTGATCAACGTGAATCTTGTGGGAACGATCAACGCACTGCGGCTGGCCGCCCATGCGATGGTCGGGAACGAGCCCGACGCCGGCGGTGAGCGCGGGGTCTGCGTGAACACCGCGTCGGTCGCGGCATACGACGGGCAGATCGGGCAGGTCGCCTATGCGGCTTCGAAGGGCGGGGTCGTCGGCCTGACGCTGCCGGTTGCGCGCGAGCTCGCGAGCAAGGGGGTGCGCGTGATGACGATCGCCCCCGGCATCTTCGACACGCCGATGCTCGCTGAGCTGTCCGAGCCGGTGCGGGCATCGCTGGCGGCATCCATCCCATTCCCCTCGCGGCTCGGTCACCCGTCCGAGTACGCCGACCTCGTCGAGCACATCGTTCACAACACGATGCTCAACGGAGAGGTGATCCGGTTGGACGGGGCGATCCGGATGGCGCCGCGCTGAGGCCGGCCGCACCGAGCGTCCTTGAAGCCGGCCGCATCGAATGCAAGAGATCAAGATCCGCGGTGAGATGATCCGCCTCGGCCAGCTGCTGAAGCTCGGCGGCGTGGTCGAGAGCGGCGCCGACGGCAAGGACCTGCTCGGCGACGGCGTGGTCCTTGTGAACGGCATCGTCGAGACACGCCGCGGCCGGCAGCTGCACGACGGCGACGTCGTCGAGGTCGAGGAGTGGGAGTTCCGCGTCAGCGCCGGGTAGCGGTGCGGTCGTTTGCCGGCGGCCGGTCCGGGTATGGGGTGCCCTCAAGTGGGGGTCCACACATGTGGCAGAAGTGTGTCGTGGTGTCACGGAAGTGTGCAAAGCGTTCCGCTGATGTGACGTTTGACACAGAGTCGTCACATGGCGTCACACTTCTGCGAGACATGCGGGCGCACGTTTTAAGAGGGTGTGTGCCAGGCAGGCTGCGCCGGCGCGGCCTGGTGACGGCGGTGCTGTGCGCCGTCGGCGTGTGCGCCGCGAGACGCGTGTGAACGCTGGTGCGACGGTGCTGATGCGGGCTCCCACGCTCGTAGCGACGATCACGTCGTAAGGCACGGCCGCGGGGCGGCGACTGGGCGGTAACGGTCGTGAAGACATCCGCTGCGCCGGCAACGGTCGCGATGAGGATCAAGTTCCTACGAAGCGAGTAGCGCTCCGGGCGGAGCGCCGGCTCGCGGCCGCCCGTGATCAGAGGATGTTGTTGATCAGGTCGTCGGCGATCCCGAAGCCGGCGCCCCACTCCATGGCGCGCCCGAAGTTGGAGTTGAGGAAGCCGCCGAGGCCGCGCTGGCCGCCCATCGGCTGCTGCACGTACTGCTGCTGATAGGCCGGGA
>WQWK01000285.1 GCA_009785395.1 Conexibacteraceae bacterium | reverse complement strand
CGGCTACTACGCTCCCGACGCCGACATCGACGGTGAGATCGCCGAGCTCCGTGAGATGGGTCTCGCGGGCCTGGCGCAATCGCATCGCGTCCTCTTCCGGTGACCGGCCGCCGACCTTGAACTTCAGGCCCGCCAGACCCATCTCACGGAGCTCGGCGATCTCACCGTCGATGTCGGCGTCGGGAGCGTAGTAGCCGCCGATCGCGATCATCGGCAGGCTGTTGCGGTAACCGCCCCAAAGCCGCCACAGCGGCTGGCCGAGCGCCTTGCCGATCAGGTCCCAGATCGCGAGATCGACGCCGGCACAGGCGACGAGCCCCAGCCGGCGGTCGCGCAGAATGTCGAACGTCGCAGGACGCGCCTTCTCCCAGCAGCGCTCGACGGCCATTGCGTCCTCGCCGATCAGCTTGGGAGCAATCTCATCGTTGATGATCCGCTCGATGTCGAACAGCGTGCTGTCCTCGTCACCGGCATAGGCCTCGCCCACGA
Organism: Conexibacteraceae bacterium; assembly: GCA_009785395.1. The sequence goes on along the minus strand of WQWK01000285.1, from coordinate 3,037 downwards.
GGCCGCCGTCGACGATCACGCGGACGATCACCGTCGAGCGATGGGTCATGTGGTAGTGCGAGCCCTGGTAGACGCGTTTGAGCGGTACGCGGATCGCGGTCGTCTCGATCGCGATGATCGGGAGCACGGCCTTGGAGCTCGGCAATGTGTTCTGCGCTGTGGTCACGGGATTGCAGGTTCCTCCATCACCGCGCCGCCTTCGTCGCCGCCGCCTGCACGAGTTCGGGCGCGCCACTGCGGCTGCTGCGGTAGATCGCGTCGAGCAGCTCGACCGTCCGCGCGCCGAGTTCGCCCGGCGAGCAGTTCTCCGCGGTCCGCCCGGCCGCCAGGTCGACGAGCACGTTCGGCGGGCCGTCGTCGTTGTAGAGGGCGTCGCCCGGCTTGACGTCGAGCTTGATGTCCTGGCCGTCGGGTCGGTAGAGCCACACCATCTCGCGCTGGAGATCGCATGCGAAATGTCCCTCGGAGCCGATCGCGCGGATCTCCAGCTGATGCTTGTTCCCGTCGTAACCCGCGTGGGCGGCGCCACCCGCGATCGTCCCGATCGCCCCGCCTGCGTAGCGCACCGAGCACGCGTCGTAGAGCTCGACCGGGGCATCGAGCGCGGTGCTCATGAAGGCGAACGCCTCGGAGCCCCGGAGCCCTGTCAGCCACAGCGCCAGACCGAGCGCGTGCGACAGTTGCGCCTGACCGTAGCCGCCGCCCGACAGCTCCGGGTTGGTCCACGTCTCCGGTTCGGGCGCGGTGTCCGGCGCCGCGTCGGGGTACGCGCCGCGGTTGGCCAGCAGCTCGCGCGTCACCGAGGACATCGAGATGTTCAGCTGCTCGATCTCCCCGATCCCGACCCGGCGCAGCAGGTCGCGCGCCGATCGCAGCATCGGCAGGTAGTTCCAACCGAAGCTGCAGATCAGATGCAGCTCGTGGCGGCGCGCGACATCGACCAGCTCCCAGGCCTCGGCGGGGTCGATCGTGACCGGCTTCTCGACCAGCACGTGCGCCCCAGCCTCGAGCGCCGCCTTCGCGTGCTCGTGGTGCAGCGCGGTCGGCGATGCGACCACGCAGATGTCGATGCCCGCGTCGATCACGTCGCGGTAGTCCTCGCTGGCGACCTGAAACCCGTACTGGTCGGCGATCCTGCGCAGCTGCGTCTCGCCGCGGCGGCAGACGCCGACGAACTCGACCTCGTCGCGACGACGCACGAGATTCGGGAGGTGCGACGCCAGCACCCAGGAGCCGGCGCCGATCACGCCCAGCCTGAGCTTCGGGTCAGTCAAGGTGCCAGACCTCCTCGACGGTCATGGCCCGCCCGGCATCATCGAAGCGCCGCTCGAGTATCTCCTCGAACCACTCCGACCAGCGCTTGTCAACCTCGGTCGCCGCCATCTTCGCAAACGCGATCTCGGCGGTCGGCTCGCATTCCGCGTAGGCGATCACCTCGAGCCCTCGCCGGAAGAGCGTGTAGTTGCTGATTCCAGCGTCGCGCAGTGCGTCGAGCATCTCCGGCCAGATCTGGTCGTGACGGCGCTTGTACTCGTCCTCGGTTCCGGGCTTCAGCATGAATGTGAAACAGGTCCGTTCCACGGGTTCCTTTCGGAGTTGGTGGGGCCGGTCCAGCGGGATCGGCCCCTCCGTTCGTGTCCTAGAACGTGAATGCGGACAGGTTCTTCTTGCTGAACACCTCAGCCGGGCCGGCAGTGACCGTGCCCTGCTTTTCGACGGTGAACTTGCCGAGGCCCTTCGGGCAGCTGAACGACTGGCCGGTCTTGCCGGTCAGCGAGCCTGCGAGGACATAGTGCATCGCGCACATCGCGACCTCGCCCTCGCGCGAGAAGTTCCACAGCGCGAACTGCTTGACGCAGCCCGAGGTGACGAACGGCTTCATCTGCTGCGGATCACCGAGTCCGGTGAGCACGTACTTGCTGCAGAGATGCTGCTGCTTGAGCACCTGCGCGGCGGCCGCGACGGCGACCGTCGTCGGGGCGATGATGCCCTTGATGCTCGGGTACTTCTGCAGCGTGCTCTGCGTGTACTTGACCGCTGAAGGAGTGCCGTCGTCGGGTGGGTTGACGATCGCGACGAGCTTCATGTTCTTGTACTTCGGCTTCTTCAGGTCCTGCTTGAGGACGTTGTTCCAGAGCACCTGGTTGGAGTCGGTCGCCTGCGCCGAGAGGATCGCGAACTGACCCTTGTAGCCGATCTGCGAGCCGAGCATGTCCAGCTCGGTCTGGGCGATCGAGTCGGCGCTCGTGCCCTGCACGTAGACGGTGCGGGCCGACGGCTCGACGTCCGAGTCAAACGAGACGACCTTCATGCCGCGCGCGCGGGCGCGGTTGAGCGCCGGACTGACGGCCGACGGGTTGTCGGCCGAGATGAACAGCCCCTTGTCGCCGGCCGCGGCGGCGTTGTTGATGAAGTTCACCTGCTGGGTGGCCGAGCCGGTGGTCGGCCCGCCGTACTTCAACGTGTAGCCGAAGCCCTTGGCGAGCATGTTGGCTCCCTGGTCGGCCTGCGTGAACGGCGGGATCCCGGTGAACTTCGGGAGCATGAACAGCGTCTCACCGGCCGCGGCACGGCCGGTGCTGGCGGTCGCCGAGCTGCTCACCGCTACCGCGGCAATCCCGCCGACCGCGATCGCGACCACTGCCAGCAGCCGCCACCTCTTCATAACCGTCATTTTGCTTGTACCTCCTCCTCCGCCCGATCGGGCGATTGATATGAACCTGCTTTGTCGCCTCCGCACGAGTGCACGCGCTTACCCGGAGGTGACCTGATCGGTGACCGTCACCGCCGCAGAGCGTGGCGGTCGCCGAATTCTGAACACGGCGTTCAGTCCTGTGCCGGCGCCGATCGCGATGATCAGCAGCGCGCCGATCGCGATCGTCTGAGCCTGACCCGAGACGCCCGCGAGCCCGAGCGCGCCCTGCAGCACCGCCAGCAGGACGACGGCGATCATGACGCCGGGGATGGTGCCGGTACCGCCGTAGGCGCTGACTCCGCCGAGGATCACGGCGGTGATCGCGGGCAGCAGCTGGTCATT
>WQWK01000284.1 GCA_009785395.1 Conexibacteraceae bacterium | reverse complement strand
GGTGATCGCTCGCCACGGGCGTCGCTTGGCGGGACGGGCACAGCCGCGGCAATCCCAGAGTTGACAGGCGAGCGATGCGACCACGCGCGCAGTCGGTGGCGACCCGGAACGCCCGGCTCGCCGCGGCGCACCTCGGAGATCTGGGCGGCTTGTCGCTCAGGCGCAGCCGAAGGCCGCGAAGCGGCCGGTAACCATCAGCGACAAACTTCGAGCGCGAGCGGACGCTCGCGCTCCCTTCAATGCCCCGGCAAATACCAACCACCTAGTCGGGTTGGCACGCGGCGTACGCGGGCGGGGATCGGCAGGTCGGGCCCGAACTTCTCAGACGGCCAGTGCTGCCGGCGCCGACGCCAGCGCCGCCTCGATCGCCTCGACCAGGCTGCGGGCGGACGCCGCCGTCAGCTCGACCGCGACCCGGGCGGCGGGGCCGCGGCTCGGGTCGGTGAAGTCGATGTTGAGCGTGTGGTCGGCCATCGCGTGGACCGGGTGGTCGAAGTAGACCGTGCCGTGGCTGACGTGGAACCACCTGCTGTCCGGCCCCTTTGCGCTGCCCTCGAGGTCGGTGTTCATGGTCGCGTAGGTGCACATGTCTCGAAGACTCTCCTCTCAGGATCCAAGGTACTTGCCGTAGAACTCCTCGATCCGCTCCCAGCCGTCGTTGGCGGCGGCAACGCGGTAGGAGGGCCGGTCGGGCGCGAAGAACGCGTGACCGGCGTCGTCGTAACGGTGGAACTCGTAGGTCTTGCCGTTGGCCTTGAGGATCTCCTCGAGGTCGTTCACCTGCTCGGGCGTCGGGTACTGGTCCTCATTGCCGAACAACCCGAGCAGCGGCGCGCGCAGGTTGGGGAGCTGGTCCTCGAGTCCGGTCACCTTCATCGGGAAGCCCTCGGGCGGCGTGCCGACGACGTACGCGCCATAGCAGTCGACGGCGGCGTCGAGGTCGACGTTGCAGGCCGACAGCACGCTCTGGCGCCCTCCCGAGCAGTAGCCGATCACGCCGACCCTGCCGTTCGAGGTCGGCAGCGAGCGCAGGTACGCGGCCGCTCCGGCGACATCGCCGATCAGGCGTGCGTCGGGGACCCCGCCCTGGGCACGGGCCGTGGCCGCGGCATCGTCGGGGGCAGCCCCGGGCGCGTCGCGCCAGTACAGGTTCGGCATCGCGACGTCATACCCCAGCTCGGCGAAGCGCCGCACGATCTCCTTCGTTCCCCGGTCGTAGCCGGGCATGTGGTGGATCACAACGACGCCGCCGCGCCTGTGGTCACCGGCGGGATGGGCGACGTAGGCCTCGATCTCGTCGCCGTCGTGTCCCTTGATCCTTGTTGTGTCCGCGCTGAGTGAATCGCTCATGCGCGGAATTGTCTCAGTGAACGCCTGCCAAGAGCGCCGTATCCGCCTTGAGCTCGTCCTGCCAGCTCTGCACGACGCGCGTGAGGATGCCGTCGTCCGCGAGTGCGTAGGCGCCCTGCTTGCGCAGCGGCGGCGAGTAGGCGTGGATCGTGACCGCCGGACCGCTGCCCGCGTGCAGCACGCGGTGGATCGCCTCCGGCGGGACGGTCAAGGTCTGGCCGGCGTCATAGACGATCTCCCGGGCGCTGCCGTCGAGGCGCAGCCGGTCCTCGCGCACCTGGCCGGCGATCACCGTGACCGCGGCTGCGGAGACGTCGTGATCGTGGAAGCCGGTGTCATGGTCCGCCGCGCTCCAGCACAGCACCCAGGCGTTCACTTCGTCGTCGTCCCAGATCTGTCCGTACGTGCGGTGGTCAGGGTCGTGGCTGACGAGCGCCGCCCAACGCTCCGTGTCGGCCGCGAGCTTCTGGACGAATGCTTCGAGTTCTTCGATCGTGAGGCTCATACAGGCACCCCTGTGAGTAGGTTTCCGCTGTTGATCTGAAGCGACCGGTCCCGCCCGGTCGGCCGCGGATCGATCACCGGGCGATCGGATCCGTACACGAGTTGGCTGTCGCCCGCGATGCTTGCCGTCATCTCGATGGCCTGCGGCCCGTAACTCGACGTCTCATAGAAGGTGTTGGGATCGCGCAGGTCGATGCCCGGGCCTCCGCGCGCGGTCATGCGCTCGCTCATCAGCGGTGCTCCACCGGCGAGCATCGCGAACACGACGCGCAGGTCAGGGTGCTCGCACCGGCCGAGTGCGGCGAATGTCAGCCATGCCGCCTGCATCTGAAACACGTAATCGGTGAGCGGCCGCCACCACAGCGGCTCGCCGAACTCGGCCGGCGTCGGCAGCTGCCCCGGCGCGCGGCCAGGATGAACGAACAGCGCCACGCCGCGCTCGCTGGCGCGCTTCAACACCGGCCCGAGGTGCTCCAGCCGATCCGGTCCGGCGAGCGCGCCCGCCGTCACCGAGATGCCGACGCAACCGCGAGCGAGCAACCGGTCTACCTCGTCCGGATCGGCTCCGTCGATCGCGATCGGCCCCCACGACCTGAACTCGGGGCCCAGCGACTCGACGCCGTTCAGATATGCATCGATCAGCTCGAGTGCGCTCTCGCGCGGCAGCGCCTCGATCCCGATTGGGCTTGAGATCGCGACGACCGCGCAGTCCACACCGTCCTCATCCACCAGGGCCGCGCGGCGATCCGGTGACTCGGACTCGACGTCGACTACGTACGGCGGCTCGGCCGCACAGTGCAGCACCGTCAGCCCGTTCACCCGACGGACGTAGGGGAACTCGTCACGCGCGCTGAGCGCGTCCACAAGCGCCTGGGTCCAGACGTGTTGATGAGCGTCGACCAGCATCGCACCATTCTACACCGATCTAGTGAACTTTATGATGCCCGTGGCGACTCGTTGCAATCGATACTAGTGCGCATTGCACTACGAACCTGAGCGGCGCAGGCCTTCAGGGGTGTACTAGCCTCCAGCGCTCCGATTCGCACACTGCTTCATCAGGAGAACCACTTGAGCAACCGTCAGACCCCGCCGTTCCGCGCCGATCACGTCGGCAGCCTGCTGCGGCCACCCGCGCTGCACGAGGCACGCGCCGATTACAAGGCCGGACGGCTCGATGCGGACGCGCTGCGCGCCGTCGAGGACGCCGCCGTGATCGAGGCGATCGAGATGCAGCGGGCCGTCGGGCTGCAGACGGTGACCGACGGCGAGCTGCGCCGCACCTCCTGGCACATGGACTTCATCTACCAGCTCGAGGGCATCACCCAGGTCGAGGGCGAGTCGCTGCACGTGCAGTTCAAGAACGAGCAGGGCACCTACGACTACGCGCCGCCCGCGATGCGCGTCTCCGGCAAGGTCGGCCTGGGCGAGACGATCTTCGCCGACGACTTCACCTTCGTGCGTGATCAGGCCCGTCCCGGCCAGACACCGAAGCTGACGATCCCGTCACCGAGCATGGTCCACTACCGCGGCGGCAACGCCGCCATCGACCACGACGTCTACCCGGACGTCGACGTCTTCTGGGACGACCTCGCCGCTGCCTATGCGAAGGAGATCCAGGGGATCTACAACCTCGGCTGCCGGTACCTGCAGCTTGACGACACGAGCCTCGCGTACG
>WQWK01000283.1 GCA_009785395.1 Conexibacteraceae bacterium | reverse complement strand
GACCGGCTCGCGATTGATCGCGGAGAACAGCACGTAGTGGAACGGCATCTGGACCACGTGTTCGAGGTCGAGCCCGGGGCGCAGCTCGCCGCGCGCAACCGCCGCCCTGACGTGCTCGGCGATCAGCTCACGGCGGCGACGGATGACGGTGTCGACGTAGCGTGCGCGTAGCTTCGGAAAGTCGTCTCCCGCACTCTGCATTGCCCGCGAGAGCCGGCGGGCGCGGTCGCTCTGCAGGCGCTCGATCAGCTCCGTCAGGGTGATCACGAGCACCTCGCGCAGGCTCGCCGAGTCGGGTATGTCGAGCTCTCCGACCTGGGCGGCGAGCGCGTCGACGAGCAGGTCCTCCTTGCACTGCCAGCGCCGGTAGATCGTGTCCTTGCCGGCGCCGGCGCGCCGGGCGATCTCGGCGATCGTGATCGCCGCCGGGCTCTCACCCTCGGCGAGCAGGTCGATCGCGGCGCGTAGCACCGCCTGCTCGGAGGCGGCGCTGCGGGGGCGGCCACGGCGGCCGGGGAGCTGGGTCGTACCGGACATCTTCAGCGGCTGACCGCGGGCTCGAGCGCCTCGGCGGGCGCGGGCGGAGCGGCGGCCGGCGCCGGCGCGGGGGCGCGGCGGGGCAGCAGCGTCGCCGCGACGATCACCCCGATCGCGCCGATCGCGACCGCTGCGATGGCCGCCTCGTGCATCGCGTGAATATATGACGCGACCGCGGGCGCGACCAGGGCGTGGCCGACCTGCCCCGCGTGCGCCGCAAAGCTGAGCGTGGCCGCGATCGAGGACGAGGCCGTGTCGAGCGCGTGCTGATGGTGGCCCAGCACCGAGGTGAGGTGCGGACGGATCCCGGCGCGGTAGGCCGAGCTCACGATCGCGCCCAGGACCGCGACCCCGAGCGCCCCGCCGACCTGGCGCGAGGTGTTGTTGATCGCCGATGCCGCGCCCGCCTTCTGGCGGGGGACCGACGCGACCACCGCGGTCGTCACCGGGGGCATCGTGATCCCGACCGCGACGCCCTGGAGGAACAGGATCAGCTCGAGCGGCAGCAGCGGCGAGTGCGCTCCCGCCTGCGTGTAATAGAGATAGGTGACCACCATCAGCGCCATCCCGGTGCTGACCAGTGCGCGTGGCCCGAAGCGGTCGATCAGCCTGGAGCTCTGCGAGGCGAAGATCATCTGGCCGGCGGCCAGTGGCAGCAGCAGCGCCCCGGTGTGCAGCGGCGTGTAGTCGCGGGCGGCCTGGAAGTAGAACGAGACCGCGAACAGCAGCCCCATGTAGCCGCAGAAGATCAGCAGGATGATCCCCACCGCGCCGGAGAAGCGGCGGCTGCGGAACAGCCCGATGTCGAGGATCGGCGACGGGAAGCGGCGCTCCCACGCGATGAACGCGCCGAGCAGGGCCACGCCGCCCGCGAGCGGGGCCAGCGCCGACGGCGCCCCCCAGCCGACGTCGCCTCCGCGGATGATCCCGAACACGATCACGCTGATCCCTGCGATCGACAGCAGCACCCCGACCGGGTCGAGACGGCCGGGCTCCGGGTTCCGCGAGTCGGGAACCAGCCGGGTCATCAGCGCGATCGCGATCGCGACGATCGGGACGTTGACGAAGAACACCGACCCCCACCAGAAGTGCGCCAGCAGGAGGCCGCCCGTGACCGGGCCGATCGCGATCGCGAGGCCGACCGCGCCGGCCCAGATCCCGATCGCCTTGGCTCGCTCGGCCGGGTCGAAGACGTTCGAGATGATCGACAGGGTCGACGGCAGCACCGCGGCGCCGCTGATCCCCATCAGCGCGCGGAATGCGATCAGCTCGTCGGGCGAGGCCGCGAACGCGCACAGCACCGAGCTCAGCCCGAAGGCGAGCATCCCGCCGAGCAGGATGCGCTTGCGACCGAGCCGGTCACCGAGGATCCCCCAGGTGAACAGGAGGCCCGCGAACGCGAGCGTGTAGGAGTTGGTCGCCCACTCGAGCTGGCTCTGGCTGGCGCCGAGGCCCTTTGGCGCGGGCTCGGCGAGGGTCTTCAGCGCGACGTTGAGGATGCTGGTGTCGAGCACGACGACCAGCAGGCTCAGGATCAGGACGCCGAGGATCTGCCAGCGGCGCTCGTGGATCGCTTCGGGAGATGTGCGAGGGATCGGCATGGTTCTCCGGCTGGTTGTGAGGAAGCATTACGGGACTGGTCGTACCCGTAATCGAGCAGCCTAGCACAATAACTGGACGGGCTCGACCCGAAAATCGCTGATGCCGAGGCGGCTCTACACTGCCCCAGACGCTCCGGGATCTCTGGCCCCGGAGCCCAGACGGAGAGGTGGCCGAGTGGCTGAAGGCACTCGCCTGCTAAGCGAGTAAACGGGGAAACCTGTTTCGCGGGTTCGAATCCCGCCCTCTCCGCTGTACTAGCTCCTCGAGCCGGGGGTGAAGAGCAGGTCGAGCGAATCGGAGTGCCCCGCCCACTGGAGGTTGACCCTCCAGCAACCGGCGGTCGGCACGTTGAGGTACGACGGGTAGATCTCGCCCGGGCTCGAGTCGGCCGGCCAGGACGCCCTGACGACGGGAGCCTTGGCGTGCAGCGGCGTGGCCCTGACCCGCAGTGGCGAGAAGTGGCGCGGCAGGCGCATGATCCACAGGACCTTGTTGGCTGGATTGGTCGGATGCCCCGCGCGGAGCGGATAGCCAAACACGACTGCGACGACGTTCCCGTGTTCGCTGAGTGCATGCGGCCAGGGCGGCCTGATCGGTGGCGTGTGGAAGCTGCTGTCGCTGAAGGCCGGCGCCGTCCACGCGGGAACGGTTCCGCGAGCGAGCGTCGTCACCCCGCATCCGGCGGCGGCCGCAGCCAGGCTCTGCCGACTCTTCGCCTGAGTCGTGCCGGCGAACGGATGCGCTGCGAGGACGTAGACGCCCGCGGCGAGAGCCGCGGCGATCGTGATCACCGCGCGGTTGCGCCGCCGCCGGCGCCGCGTGCGCCGGCGTGCCTCCTCGATCAGCGCCTGCAGCTCATCGGGGCGGTTGCCCGGTTCAGCCGGCGAGGTGACGGTCACCGTTGTACTCCTACCCCTCCGAACATGATACTACTCTAACTAGCATCATGTTCGGAGTCAAGGTCAGCCGCCGTCACGCTGCCATAGACCCGCACGAGCAGGTCGCGGCCGAGAGCCGGCGGGGCTAGCTCCAGCCGCCGCCGGCGCCGGAGGACGAGCCGCCGGACGAACCGTTCGCGGAGCTGCCTGACGAACCGTTCGCGGAGCGGCCGCCTGTGCCGGTGGTGACCGCAACGCCGGACGGCGCCACCAGCCACCACTTCGCGCCGAAGGAGTCATTGCCCTGACCGTAGGTAGCACCCGGTGTCTGATCGCCGAGGAAGAAGTACAGCGGGTGACCGTTGTAGGTCACCTGTTTGCGACCATCGGATCGCGTCGTGGTCCCCAGATCGGCGCCTTTGGTGCCGCTGCCGGCATTTGGCGACCCCGTGGTGATCACGGGCGGCCAGCTCTGGGCGCAGGCGCCCATGCACCGGGACCTGCTGCCCCTGTCGGCGACCCACAGGTAAATTGCCCGTCCGGATCCACTGACGAGGTGT
>WQWK01000282.1 GCA_009785395.1 Conexibacteraceae bacterium | reverse complement strand
CGCACCGCACCGCGCCCGGCCGCCAGCGTGTCCTGGAGGTGGCGCTCGACGCTGTCGTCGGGCGCGAGCGCGGCCGCCAGCCCGCCCTGCGCCCAGTAGCTGGAGGTCTGCGCCAGCTCGGTGGCGGAGATCAGGGTGACCTGCGCCCCGTCGCGCGCGGCGCAGAGCGCCGTGTACAGGCCGGCGGCGCCGGCACCGACGACGACCAGCTGTCGCTGGCCGGGGCCGGACGCAGAGGACATGGCCCGGTACGGTACAGCGCGACCCCTATGCCGTCGGCCCCCGTGTACCTGTCGCACCCCTCCTCGCGTGAGCACGACACGGGTGACGATCCCGAGCGGATCGCGCGGATCGAGGCGATCGACGCGCTGCTCGCGGCGCGCGACTGGTGCGGCTACGAGCGCGTCGCCTCACCGGCGGTGCAGCGCGAGGTGCTCGAGCGCGTGCACCCCGGTTCCTACGTGGACGGGATCCGGCGCGCCACCGAGGCCGCCGCCGAGCGCGGTGGCGTGCACCAGCTCGACGTCGACACCTTCGTCAGCGTCGGTTCCTACGCCGCGGCGCTGCATGCGTGCGGCGGCGCCGTCGAGCTCGTAGAGCGACTCGTGGCCGGCGGGCCGGGCCAGACCGGCTTCAGCGCGCACCGCCCGCCCGGACATCACGCCCTCCCGAGCCGTGCGATGGGCTTCTGCCTGTTCAGCAACGTCGCGGTCGCGGCGCGCCACGCGGTCGCCGCGCTCGGGCTCGAGCGTGTCCTGGTGCTCGACTGGGACGTGCACCACGGCAACGGCACCAACGACATCTTCTGGGACAGCGACGAGGTCCTGTTCGTCTCGATCCACCAGTCGCCGCTGTACCCCGGCACCGGCAGCGTTGCCGAGCTGGGAGGCGGGCCCGGCTACGGCTACACCGTCAACCTGCCGGTTCCGCCGGGCTCCGGCGACGAGACGTTCGTCTCGCTGGTGCGCGACGTCGCGGGGCCGCTGGCGCGCGCCTACGCGCCCCAGTTGATCCTCGTCTCCGCCGGCTATGACGCTCACCGCGCGGACCCGCTCGGGGGCTGCAGCGTGACCGACGCCGGCTTCGGGACGATGTCCGCGCTGGCACGCGACCTCGGCGCCGAGCTCGAGGCGCCTGTGGGGTGCGTGCTCGAGGGCGGGTACGACGTCGATGCGCTGGCGCGCTGCGTGGCGCTGACGATGGAGACCCTGGCCTCTCCCGCCTCTGGTCTAGCTGGACCAGAGGCGGACCCAGCGGGGATCCCGGTCCACCCGCTCGCCGCCGCAGCGCTGGGGAGACTCGCGCTGCTGTGGCCGGCGTTAGAGTCGCAGCGATGAGCGAGCGCAGCTACGGACGGGCCGCCGGCGACATGCGGCCGGTGACGATCGAGCCGGGCTTCGTGCGGACGGCCTCGGGCTCGGCGCTGATCTCGGTCGGTGAGACGCGCGTGATCTGCACGGCGTCGGTACAGGAGAGCGTGCCGCGCTGGATGCAGGGCAGCGGCCGCGGCTGGGTCACGGCCGAGTACGGGATGCTGCCGGCGTCGACCGGCGAGCGCAAGCAGCGCGACATCTCCAAGGGCAAGGCCGACGGTCGCTCCGTCGAGATCCAGCGGCTGATCGGGCGGTCGCTGCGCGGCGTGGTCGACTTCGGGGCGCTCGGCGAGCGCACGATCTACATCGACTGCGACGTGCTCCAGGCCGACGGCGGCACCCGCTGCGCGTCGATCACGGGCGGCATGGTCGCGCTGGAGCTCGCGGTCGGCAAGCTGGTGCGGGACGGGCTGCTCGAGCGCGCGCCGCTGACGGGCACGGTCGCCGCCGTTTCCTCGGGCGTCGTCGCGGGCGTGCCGTTGCTGGACCTCGACTACTCAGAGGACTCGAGCGCCGAGGTCGATGCAAACGTCGTGATGACGGGCGACGGCGGCCTCGTCGAGGTGCAGGCGACGGCCGAGCGCACGCCGCTCTCACGCACGCACCTGGACGACCTGCTGGTGCTGGCGGAGGCCGGGATCGCGGTTCTGCGCGAGCAGCAGCGGACGGCGGTGACGGCGGAGGTCTAGGTGACCCCGTGGAGGCGCAGCCTGTGACCGAACTCGTGCTCGCGACGCGCAACCAGCACAAGGTCGCGGAGGTGACGCGGCTGCTCGCCCCGTTCGGGTTGAGCGTCCTGCCGCTGCCGGCCGGCGTCGAGCTGCCGCCCGAGGACGGTTCGACGTTTGCGGACAACGCGCTGACCAAGGCGCGTGCCGCATCGCGGGCGCTCGCACGGGCGGTGATCGCAGACGACTCCGGGATCGAGGCGGCGGCGCTGAACGGCGGTCCGGGGGTTCTCTCCGCGCGCTACGCCGGCGCAGACGCCACCGACCGCGAGAACCTTCAAAAGCTGATCACAGAGGCGCCCCCCGGCAGCGCCCTGCGGTATGTCTGCACGCTCGCCTTCGCCGACGGCTCGCGCGCGCGTGTGTTCACCGGTGAGTGCAGGGGGCGCATGGCGCCGGCGCCGCGCGGCGAGCACGGCTTCGGCTACGACCCGGTGTTCCTGCCCGACATCGCGCCCAACCGCACGATGGCCGAGCTCACGGACTCCGAGAAGGATCTGATCAGCCATCGCGGCGCGGCCGTGCGTGACTTCGCCCTCTGGTTCGCGGGCGAGCGTCCTGGTCGCATGCCGTAACGCCCCGAAGCCCCGGCCATGAAGCAACGCACGGCTGTCGTCTCGGTCATCTCCAACTCAGCGCTGATCCTGCTGAAGGTGATCGCCGGTTCGCTGACGGGATCGATCGCGATCCTGACCGAGGCGGTGCACTCGAGCATCGACCTGATCGCCTCGCTGGTCGCGTACATGTCGGTCCGGATCGCCGATGAGCCGGCCGATGAGAGCCATCGCTACGGGCACGAGAAGGTCGAGAACCTGGCGGCGGCGTTCGAGGCGCTGCTGATCCTCGTGGGCTCGGCGGCGATCGCGTTCGAGGCGATCCGTCGCCTGATCGCCGGCGGCACCACGCAGCGGCTCGGGATCGGCATCGCCGTGATCGGCTTCTCGGCGGCGGTGAACCTGGTGGTCTCGGTGGTGATCGCCCGTGGCGGGCGGCGGACCGGATCGCCGGCGCTGGAAGGCGACGCCGCGCACCTGCGCACCGATGCGGTGAGCTCGCTGGTGGTGCTGGTCGCGCTGATTCTCGTCGCGGTCACCGGCGCGCAATGGATCGACCCCGTCGCGGCCCTGCTGATCGCCGCCGCGATCGTGGTCACCGGCCTGCGGCTGCTGGTGCGGGCCGGTGAGGTCCTGGTTGACCAGTCGCTGCCGGCGCCCGAGACGGACGCGATCGCGCAGGTGATCGAGGGCTTCGGCGACCGCGGCGTTGTCGGCTTCCACGAGCTGCGCACGCGCAGCGGGGGGTCGCAGCGCTACGTGGACGTCCACATCCAGTTCCGCGAGGGCACATCGCTCGAGCAGGCGCACAGCACCGCCCATGCGCTGAAGGACCAGATCGCGTCAGAGTTGGGCGGCGCCGACGTGCTGATCCACCTCGAGCCCGAGGACCAGGTGCGCCCGGGGCAGCACGAGATCGGGTTCCGCGG
>WQWK01000281.1 GCA_009785395.1 Conexibacteraceae bacterium | reverse complement strand
GTCAACCCAGCACAACGGTTTTGCACAGTTCCGTGACACCACGACACAGTCCCGGCACACGTGTGAACCCACTCTCAGAGGTACCCCATGCCCGGGATCGCCGGGCGGGTCGGCCGGCGGATCGGCGGGCGGGCGGCTCTGGCCTCCGGGGTGCGTCGTCTCCGGCGAGCTCAGAGAGTGAAACCGGGGACGATCAGGTCGAATGACTCGGGCGGGCGGCTGGCGAAGTAGACGCGTTCTTCCGCCAGCCAGTCCTCGTCCCAGTCCTCATCGGCGATCCGTTCGTGCAGACGCTTGAGCCGCACGGGTTCGGGCGTCGCCACGAAGATCGTGTGCGTGATCAGATCGGCGAGCGCCGGTGACGCCGAGGACACGCCCTCCACCAGGATCAGGGGCGAGGCGTAGGCGATCGTCGGCTCGAGGGTGCCCCAACGGAGCCCGTCCCAGTCGTAGTACCGGGACATCGGCCGGCCATCCCCGGCGGAGACCGGCACGTCATCGAAGAACTCGTCCATGTGAACGGGCGCCGCGTCGAGCGCGAGCGTGACCTCCAATGCCAGGGTCGTCTTGCCGGACGCGCCGTACCCATCGATCGCCACGACCAGCGGCGGCGGCGTCTCAGCCTGCCAACCACGGATCGCCGCGACGATCTGCTCCGCTCCCGGGCTCACAGCACCAGCGTGCCGGCGTTGCGCCGCAGCCAGGCGGCGTGCGCGCGGTGCTCCGGGCAGTGGCGAGCGACCAGCGCCCAGAAGCGCGGCGAGTGGTCCATGACCTGCAGGTGGCAGACCTCGTGCCAGATCACGTAGTCGAGCACCGCCTCGGGCGCCAGCAGCAGCCGCCAGTTGAAGCTGAGCGCGCGGTTGCGCGAGCAGCTTCCCCAGCGTGTGCGCTGGTCGCGGATCGTGACTCGCGTGTAGGTGAGCCCGGTGGCCGCGCAGGCGCGGTCGACCCGGGCGCGGATCTCCTCGCCCGCCATCCGCCGGTACCAGCGCTCCAGCGCCGCATGCCGCTCAGCTCCCTCGGGCACGAGCAGGGTGTCATCGCGGCGCAGCACTCGCGTGCGTCCCGGCTGTGCGCGCAGCCACAATGACTCGCCCAGGTAGGGGACGGTGTCGCCACGCGCGAGGACGGCTGCCCGCTGGCGGCCGACCTCGGCCAGCCGCCGCTCGATCCACGGGCGCAGCTCGCGCACCGCCTCGGCCGCCGCCGGCAGCGGCGTGCGGCGCGGCAGCACGACCTCGACGGCGCCGGCGCGGTCGACCGTCACGCGCACCCGCCGGGCGCGGTCGGAGCGCCGCACGCTGTAAGCGGGTGCGGGCTCGTGCTCGGGCTCCGGCTCGGAACGCTGGAGATCAGCGCGGAGAGGATCTGCGGGCGCGGACATCCCCGGAAACTGTAGGGTCCGGTCGCGACATGCCCGCGATCCCAGAGCCGCCGGACGACTTGGCCGACGAACTCGTCGCACTGCGCGAGATCGCCGATTGGGACATCCCCGAGGTGCTGATCGCCCATCAGGACGACGGCGACCTGTACCGCCGGCTCGGACTCGCGAAGCCTCCGACCGGCGCCGAGCTCGGCCGTCAGGTCGAACTGGCCCAGGCCGAGCGCTTCGCCGGCAACGCGGTGAGGTTCACGATCGTCGAACCGGGCGGGAACGACTGCCGTGGCCGTGTCGAGGTCGACGACTTCGACTGGGAACGGGGCAGCGCCGTGATGCGCGTGTGGGTTGCGCCGCGGCTGCGCGGCCGCGGCTACGAGCAGAGCGCCGCCGAGCTCGCGGCCGGGTGGCTGCGCGCGGGCGTCGGCCTGCGGCAAGTCGACGTGCAGATCCTGTCCTAGGCACCATCTTTCCGTAGACTGCCGCCTCACGATGGCGTCCAGTTCAGTGATCGCGAAGCGTTACTTCGAGGCGCTGAGCGCGCACGACATCGAGGCCGCCGTCGCCTGCTGGGCGGACGGCGCTGCGGACCAGATCAGCGTCCGCTTCGGCGAGCTGTTCGCTGCGTTCCCGGACCTGGGGATCGAGTTGCTGGACACGACCACACAGCGCGAGCGCTGCGCGGTGCGCTGGCGCCTCACAGGGACGTTCCTCGGCCCCGGCCGGCTCGAGGGCTTCGCGCCCAACGGGGGCGAGGTCGCGATCGGCGGCTGTGACGTGCTCGTGATCCGCGAGGACCTGATCGTCGCCGGCGACTTCTACATGGACGGCGCCGAGGTCATCCAGCAGCTCGGCCTGATCCCGGCGCCACGGGGCGTTTCGGCGCTCGCCAACACCCGCACCTGGGCGCGCAACGCGCTCTACGGCGCCGAGCCGGAGGCGATCGCCGCCGGCGTCTGGCTGCTGCGCGGCGGCGTGCCGCGCAGGATGAACGTGTATCTGATCGAGGACGAGGGTGGGCTCACCGTCTTTGACTCCGGCAGCGCGCAGATGCGGGGCGCGATCCGCGCGGCGGGGGCGCGCTTCGGCGGCATCCGCCGGATCGTGCTCGGACACGCCGACGGCGACCACCGCGGTGGGGCCGCCGGGCTCGATGCTCCGGTCTACTGCCACGCGCTCGAACGCTCGGCCGCGCAGTCACCCTCGCCGTACCGCGACTACTGGAACCTGACCCTGCTCAGCGTCTGGGCGCGACCCGTCTACCCGGGACTGCTGGCCCACTGGGACGGCGGTGCGCTGGAGATCGCCGGAACGGTGCAGGAGGACGACGAGATCGCCGGCTTCAGGGTCCTGCACCTGCCGGGCCACGCGCCCGGGCTGATCGCGCTGTACCGCGAGGAGGACGGGCTCGCGCTCGTCTCCGACCTCTTCTACACGCTCAACCCGGAGACCGGGATCGGCAACGCGGCACACGTTCCGCACCCCGCCTTCAACCTCGACACCAACCAGGCGCGCGAGTCGATCCGCCGGCTCGCGGCCCTGCACCCGAAGGTCGCCTGGCCCGGGCACGCCAAGCCGGTCGCCGGCGATGACGTCGAGCTGCAGCTGCAGCGCGCCGCCTCGGCGGCCGTGTAGCGCGCTCGCTAACGTCCCGGGGGTGGCCGACGCAGACGACACTCCGCCGACGATCTACGAGTGGGGAGGCGGTCGTGAGAGCTTCGAGCGCTGGCTGGGCCGCTTCTACGACCTGATCGAGGCCGAGGCGCCCGATATCGCGGCGCTGTTCGGGGGAAAGGTCAGCGCCGAGCACCGCGCGCACGTGACCGACTGGTGGACCGAGGTCATGGGCGGCCCGCCGGTCTACACGCAGGAGCGCGGGGGCTACGCGCACATGGTCGCCAGGCACGCGGACCTCGGGATCACGCCGGCGCAGCGCCTGACGTTCGTGACGCTGCTCAGCCGCGCCGCGGACGACGTGGGGCTGCCCGCCGACCCGGAGTTCCGCGCCGCCCTGATCGGCTACGCCGAGTGGGGCTCGCGCCTGGCAGTGCACAACTCGCAGCCCGGGGCCGAGGTCGTTCAGCAGGCCCCGGTCCCCCGGTGGGGATGGGGCGCGGCGCCGCCCTATCGCCCGTAGCGATCGGCATGGGCAAGCGCGGGCGCAAGCGCTCCACCGGTGCTACTGGCCAGCTAGCCAGTAGCACCG
>WQWK01000280.1 GCA_009785395.1 Conexibacteraceae bacterium | reverse complement strand
CAGGCGCCCGTCCTCGCGTCCCTGCTCGGGCCGGAACGCGGCCAGCGCCCGCGCGAAGTCGGGCTTGCCGTAGCCGCCGTCGGCCCACGCCCGCAGATCCTCCGCCGCCGCCGTCAGGTTCGGGAAATCGCCCTCCAGCGCACGCAATGCGCGCTCCACCACGCCCACCCGCGCCGAAGCCTCCGCCCGGTCCGCATCCGCAGCCAACGAGCCGTCCGCAGCCTGCAGCTCCGCGAGCGCATTGGTCGCCTCGATCAGCGCTTCCACCCCGGGCTGCTCAGCCAGCGGGCGAGCAGCCCGGGCCGGAGCGCTCCGGGACGCCCAATACACCACGTTCAGCCACAGCGCCGAGTGGTCGAAGGCGCCGATGCAGTCGTCTCCGAACAGATCCGAGTCGGCGAGCACCACCACGCGGCCGTCGCCGTGCTCGGAGGCGACGATCAGCGGCGCGCCCGGAACCGAGGCGGTGGGGTAGGTGCTGGCGAGCACGCGCGACCCGTTGCGGGCCTCGATCGTGGTCGCGCGGTACAGGCAGACGCCGCTGACGCCGGCCAGCAGGTCCCCGTCGCTGCCGCGGCCCCCTTCGCCGAGCTCGCCGCGGATCCAGGTGGGAGCGCCGTCGGAGTGCTCGTAGTCCTGGACGGTGTCGTTGCGCAGGCGCAGGCCGAAGCGGGCGAGCAGCTCGTTGAGGTTGTTGCCGTACTTGTCGTTCTCGGTCTCGCCGAGGACGAGCAGCCCGCCGCCGCCGCGGACGTAGGCCTCGATCGCGTCGAGTTCCGCGGGCGCGAGCCGCGGCGAGCCGCCGCCGGTCGTGCTCTCCCACTGCGGGTCCGAGGGGTGCGCGATCACGAGCAGGTCGCAGTCGCTCAGCACGTCCGCCTCCAGCGGCGAGCTGTTGCTCGCCACTCCGAAGCCGTGAGTTCTCAGCAGCTCCGCGGCGCGCGCGTAGGACGCATCACCGGGGTGAACCGGCTGCATCTCGGCGGCACGCTGTGGGGAGATCGTCCAAGCCTCACTGTGTGCCTCGTCGAAGATGACGCTGACGCCGCGGGACACTAGGCGTCGACTTCCACCTGATCGGCGGAGCGCCGGCGGCCCGACACCCCGGGCACACGCGGGGGCAGCTTGATCGGCGTCGAGTGCATCGCCCGCAGCCGCACCTCGCGCCAGGACATCCCCTCGCGCAGCAGCGCCGGCATCCCCAGCAGGATCGCGGTCACGACCTCGACCGCCTGCAGGATCACGCCGTAGGCGACACCTGCGCCCCAGCTGACGTGCCAGCCGCTCTGCAGCACGGTCGCGCAGGCGGCCTGGAAGACGCCGACGTTGGCCGGCGTCACCGGCACGACGGCGGTGATGTTGACGGCGAACAGCACCGCGGCCGCGGCCGCGAACCCGGTCCGGCCTGACAGTCCCAGCGCCTCCAGCAGGAAGTAGCAGGAGACGCTCTGCAGCGCCCACGCCAGCAGCTGGGTGGAGGTCGCGATCGCGCCGAGCCGCGGCTGGCGGAACACGGCCAGGCCGACGCGGACACGGCCGAGGGCGCCCTGCGCCCGCTGCAGCGCCGCGCGGGCGCGGTTGAAGCGCCCGCTGCCCGACGTGTAGCGCAGCACGACCGGCGCCACCAGCACGAACAGCAACAGCGCCGCCGGCGCGATCGCGGCGATCAACAACGCGCTCTGATGGCCCTTGAAGAAGTCGACCGACGAGAACATGATCACGCCGAGGATGATCAGCGCGAGGATGTTGAGCACGGTCTGGGAGACGACCGTGCCGAGCACCACCGGCAGGTTCTCCCGCGGTCTGCCGGTGCGGCGGGCGACCACCAGTGCGCGCGAGGGCTCGCCCAGGCGCGCCGGCAGCGTCGCCGACATCAGCACGCCGATCATCGTGCCGCGGATCGCGTCGCCCAGCTTGATCCGTGCCTTCGGCAGCGCGGCCTGCAGGATCGCGTGCCAGGAGAAGCCGCGGGACACCATCGCCAGGCACATCGTCGCGAGGCCGAGCAGCACATACGTGGGGCTCGAGTTGACCAGCGTGTTGCCGATGCTCGAGATCCCGATCTTGCGCAGCGCCAGGTACGCGAGCAGAACCGCTGTAACCGTCGCCGCGACCATCGCCAGCCGCCGGACCTTGACGAGCACGCCGCGCCGCGCCTCGTCGGCGGTGAGCGGCCGCTCGAGGCTCTCGATGCGCTGCGCGGGCACCCGCGGCTGCAGGTCCGCGGGCACGAAGCCGGTCCGCACGCCAAAGGTCTGCCTCCTGCCGGCGGGTGCCGGCATCGCGATCGCGTCGGTGTAGGCCTCCATCACCTCGAGCGCGACGTTCTCCCAGGCGAAGCGCTTGACCGTCTCCGCCGCGTTCTGCGCCAGCGCGCGCCGGCGCTCAGGCTCGTGGTAGAGCTCGCGCAGCGTCTCCGCGAGCGCCTGCGCGTCGCCGGCCGGCACGAGCAGCCCGTCGACACAGCCGGTGACCACGTCGCGGTAGCCGGCGATGTCGGAGGCGACCACGGTCGTCCCGGACGCGAACGCCTCGGTCAGCACCATGCCGAAGCTCTCGCCGCCCAGTGACGGCGCCGCCAGCACGTCAGCCGCGAGCAGCTCCTCGCGCTTGGTCGCATCGTCGACCTTGCCGAGCATCCGCACGCCGCGCGGGTCCATCAGCAGCGGCGCGAGCTCCTCCTGGCTGGGCCCGATCACGGTCAGCTCGGCCGGCACGTGCTCCCGCACGGCCTCGAAGGCGCGCAGCAGCAGCGGCAGGCCCTTGCGCTCGACCGCCTGTCCCACGAACAGCAGCCGCAGGGTGTCGTCGTCGCGTCGCGCCGCCAGCGCCTGCTCGAGCGCGTCCTCGTCAAGACTGACCCCGTTGGGGATCACCCGGTAACGGCCCCCGAACCAGCGCCGCCCGGTCCAGGCCGCGGCCTCGGAGACGGCGATGCGGACGCGCAGGCGGTTGAGCACCTGCGTCGCGCCGAAGCCGTTCGCGATCGTGTTCGGCAGGCGCTTGGTCGAGTAGGAGTGGAAGGTCCCGACGAGCGGCACGTCACGTGCCAGCGTCGCCGTCCAGCCGGCCATCGGCGCGACCGGCTCATGGATGTGGGCGACGTCATACCCGCCCTCGGCCAGCTCGCGCACGAGCCGCACCATCCCGTTTGACCCGATCATCAGGTTCGAGACGGCACCGTTGGCGTTGAACCCGACGGTGCGGCCGAGCTGGATCAGGTAGTCCGGCGCGTCCAGGTGCTCCGGCCTGGCGCCACGATGCATGATCGTCGTGGTGCGATCGGGCGGATCGTAGGGCGCGAGCACGCGCACGTCGTGGCCGGCAGAGCGGTACTGCTCGGCCAGCGCCTGTATGTGTCTCATCACGCCTCCTGGATATGTCCAGGAGTAGGGAGAGACGAGGGCGATCCGCATCCCCTAAGGGTAACCGCTGGCCCCGCGGTCCCCGGCCGCCGCCCGGCGGGGCGAGCGGCCGGACTCAGTGGCTGCCGCCCAGCGGGGCGAGCGGCCGGACTGAAAGCGCCCCGCTAGGGCGCGTAGTCGTACGAGTGGCAGGGTTGCCCGCCGCAAACGTTCGTGAACGTCCCGT
>WQWK01000279.1 GCA_009785395.1 Conexibacteraceae bacterium | reverse complement strand
CGCGGATGCTGGCTTTCACCATTGCCGGCATCGAGCGCGACGAAGCGGACATCCATGCGGTTCTCAACATGTCCGACGAGTCGATCGCGGTTGAGTTGCCGGCGCTGCCCGGGCGGTTTTGGCACCTGACCGTGAACACCGCGGACCCGTCACCCGACGACGTCATTGAACTGTCCCGGCAACGTGTGGTGCCTGCGCTCGCATATCGGGTCAGTCCACGCAGCGTCGTGGTGCTCGAGGCGCATTCCTCGGCTAGATTAAATACTAAGGAGTCGCGGTAAGTTTCCGCGCGGGCGCCGGCCGCCGCTCAGCCTCCGTGTTCGAGCTCGACGTGAGCTGCCCGGCGAAATCCCGGTCGGCGCGCAGGAGACGCGGCTCGACGTCAATGTGCCCGAACACCGGGATCGGTGTCGCGGTGCCTTCCACCTCGAGCTCGCTGAAGCGCCGCACCTGCGGCATGACCGAGTGCTCGAGGCTGCCGACGAAGTCGTTGAAGCCCTTCACGGCCTTACCGAGCGCGCCGCCGCAGCTCTGGATGTGCTCCGCCATGGCGGTGATCCGCCGATAAAGCTCGCGCCCGAGGTCATGAACGTGCTGGGCGTTCTCGGCGACCTTCTCCTGGCGCCAGCCGAAGGCCACGGCCTTGGCGAGCGCGATCAGCGTCGACGGCGTGACGATGATCACGCGCTGCGCGACAGCGTCCTCGAAGAGCGAAGGGTCGCGCTCGACTGCAGCGGCGTAGAAATTGTCCCCCGGAATGAACATGACCACGAAGTCCGGCGTGACGGTGAGCCCGTCCCAGTAGCTCTTGGCGGCGAGCTTTCTCATATGCTCGCGGGTCTGCGCGGCATGAAGCACGAGGTGCTGCTCGCGCAGTACGTCCGTGGTCGCCTCGATGGCATCGAGGTAAGCAGACGTCGAGGTCTTGGCATCGACGACGAGATATCGGGCGCCGGGCAGACGGATCACGACGTCCGGGCGGACCTTGCCGTCGTAGCGGTCGAAGGTTTCTTCGGTGGAGAAGTCGCAGTAGGGGTTGAGACCTGAGAGCTCGAGCACGTTGTGAAGCGTGTGCTCACCCCAGCGGCCGCGGGTCTTGGGCGAAGCCCGCAGCGCCTGCACCAGCTTCGAGGTCTCGGCGCGCACGGCATCCTGGGTCGCGGCCACTGCCTTGAGCTCTCCGGAGAGGGCGCCGTAGGCCTGCGAGCGGTTGCGCTCGAGCTGCTGGGTCTCATCGCGGAGATTTCCAAGCGCCTCCGTGAGTGGGGAGATGAGATCGGCGACCGCGGTCTGTCGCGCGGCAAGCTCGGCTTCGGCGCCGACCTTGTGCTTCTCGAACACCTGATTCGCAAGGTCGAGGAATGCGCCCTGGTTGGCGCGCAGTGCCTCGGCGGTCAGCTGTTTGAGCTCGTCATCGATTCCGCCGCGCAGATCCTTCAGTGTCGCGACTTCCTTATCGTACGCACGGGCCTGCTCTTCGAGGCGTGCTTGCGCCTGGGCATTGTCCACATTCACTCGACTGAGATCGGCGAGCAGGCCATCGATGCGCGCTTCGAGGGCAGGGACGCGTGTGGCCTCGGATTCGAATTTCGCACGCTCGAGGAGCTGCAGGTCGTGCTTCGAACGCCAGGCCTCGAGCTCGCGGCGCAGCCCCCGCAAGGCGTGGCGGGCCGAGAGCGCGCCGAGCACCGCTCCGACCAGAAGGCCCAGCATTCCACTGATCCAGATCATACGTACGGCTCCTCAAGCGTGACGATGGGCGATGCGACGGTGGCCGTCGCCGACCGTGATGACGGTGCCGTTGGCGTCTAAGCCACCACGAACGCGGCCAGGTGGATCAACCGGCCGCCGGCGACGAGCGCGCCACCGGCGATTCCCTCGCCCGTGAGCCGGAGATCTTCGCCTTCACCGAGCGCCTTGAAGCGCTCGGTGTGCGCAGTGCCGACGAGATCGAGGAAGGCCCGGGCGTCGCCCTCCGAGGCGGCGGCCGGTGGCTTGCCCTCCCTGCGATCGATCGCATCCAGGGCGTAGGCGCGAACGAGCTTCTCGAGGTATCGCGAGAACGCGGTCGCGGAATCGAAGAGCTCGATGCCGACCACCTTGCTCCCGATCGCAAGCACGGCCCCTCTTTGTGCCGGCAGCGCCCGGAAGGCGCGCGCGTAGGTGTTGAGTTCCGCGGCGCGGTCGACGTAGATGTCCGACATCGCGAGCGTCTCCGACTCGACGCAAAAAACATCCGCCTTCACGGCCACGTCCGCCCACACTTGGGACTGGTTCGCCCGGCGCTCGCCGCGAGTCCGCAGCGCATCCGAGACGCTCTGGGCTTTGCGGGCGCGGGCCGCGGCGAAGAGCGAGCGCCTGGCGGCGTGGAACTCGGAGCTCCGGTACGCCCAGCGTCCCTGTTCCACGCAGGACACGGGGATGATGAGCCGCTTTTCGCCGGCGACCAGGATGGAGAGATTCAGAACCCGATTCTGTTTCGCGCCGACCAGTTCGTCGCCGTCGACCAGGAGCACCGACTCGTCGGAGTAGTTCTCGAGGGCGAGCTCGGGGACGCTACCGCCATGGGACACCTCGGTCACGCGTACGAGACGACGGTCGAGGGCTTCATCCAGAAGGATGTACGCGGGTGCTGAGTGCTCATCCCCGATCAGAGGGAACAAGGTGAGGTTGACATAAGTCTGCGATTTACCGAGCTTTAACTGCGCGAGTGCGTGGCCGATTTCTGCACCTTCTCTCATTTCTTCAGCGGCTAGTCCCATTGGCGCTCTCCCATGTTGCAAGTGGCGCCAGTATGGGAGGGTGAGTGGCTCAGGGGGTGAGCCTTCAGTCGTAGCGGCGGGCAGCTTGCGTCAGTGTCTGCGCGACCCGCTGGCGCAGGGCCGCCGGCGCCAGCACTTCCACGTCGGGACCGTGTCTGAGGATCTCCGTGACGAGCTCGCGATCGTCTGCGTAGGGGATCTCTAGCACGTAGCTGCCGTCTTTCTCGACTCGATGACGCTCATCGGGATGCCAGCGCTGGGCGGACACCCAGCGGGCGGCCCTCGGGCTGAACTTCAGCGTCGCCCATTCGACTCTCCGGCCGGCGAAGATGCCGTAGCCGCTGCCCAGGTGCTCGTCCAACTCGGACTTCGGGACTTCCTTCGCCCTCGTGTCCTGCATGACGGCGTTGTGGATCGCATCCACCGCGAAACTCCTCAGGTCCTCGCGCAGGTGGCAATAGGAATCGAGGTACCAGTTGTCGCGGTAGTGAACGAGTCGTTGCGGGGAGACTTCGCGCTCGGTGACGCGATCCTCGTTGCGGTTGTAGTGGCGGATGAAGAGCCGCGAGCGTTTCAAGAGCGCCGCGGCGATGACACTGAACCAGGCGGCATCGCCTTCGCGGCGCTCGGGCTGAAAGATGCGGATGCGCTTCTCTACTTCCTGCCAGGAGTGATCGCCGCTGCCAAGGATGGCGCGCAGGCGCTCGACGAGGACCGGGACCTGGGCGCCCAGAACGCCGGGCTGCAGGTTGCCGAGGAGCTGCAGGGTGGTGAGGAGGGCGTAGATTTCGGTGGCGTTGAACCACAGGCCGGGCAGCTCGTAACGCGGGCCGGTGCGGAGCTT
>WQWK01000278.1 GCA_009785395.1 Conexibacteraceae bacterium | reverse complement strand
TTGTAGTTCCGGTAGGGCGCGTCCGGCGCCTTGCAGTCGACCGGCGCCTTGCCGTACACGTCGGCAGCCTTGGCGCTGCCGATCATTGCGCCTGCGATGCCGCCGGGTACCGCGAGCGGCGTGCGAGCGCTCTGCACGCGGTCGCGGACCAGGCGGCAGAAACGGCCATCCGGGAGAAGCGGCCGGTGACGCTCGATCCGATGGGCGCGCAGGAGCGGAAGGTCGTGCACGAGCATCTGAAGTCCCGGTTCGACATCGAGACCTACTCCGAGGGCCAGGAGCCCGCGCGGCGTCTCGTTGTCGCGCCACTGGTCGACTGAATCCCGGCTCCGTTCGGCCAGTTGAGGAGGTGGGGTGTGGGGACCTCCCTTCAGACGCGAGACCGGTGTCGATTGGTTCTGTCAGGGTCAAAGCCTCACCGAGCGTCTTGCGGGAGGTCCCCACACCCCACCCCCGGCCAGGCTTTGGCCCGGCACGGCGCTTGAGCGCCAGACCAACCCCGCAGCGAGCGCCCCGGCCCGGCTGGTGGAGCGGCGATGGGGCGCGAAGACACCAGCAGCGCGCGAACGTTTCACGTTTTTCTTGACGGTGAAACAAGATTCACGCTAGAACTTCGGCCATGCCTGAGCTGAGCGAGTTCGATTGCGGCTTTGTCGTCGGGCTGCTGGTTGGTGAGGGCTCGTTCGGCGGCGACGGCAAGCAGCCGCAGGTGACTCTGCGGATGCACACGCGCCACGAGGCCCTGTTCCGCTGGCTGGTGGAACGGTTCCCGCGCTCGCGGCTCTACGGGCCCTACAACCACGGCGGGCGCTCGTACTACCAGTGGATGGCTCGTGGACGCATGCTTGTCGAGGATCTCCTGCCGCTGCTCGAGGCGCGCATCGATCCAGAGCTCGACGGCCACGCAGCGGGGCGCTTCGAGGAGATGTGTGAGCGCTACGCAGCGTTCATCGCACGGGAGCGAGCACGGTCCACGCAGGCGCTCCATGACGGGCCGCCCGATGACTGAGGTCACCTGATGACTGAGGCCTGGCCGTCGTTCGAGCCGTCGTTGTCCGCGCTGGCGGCGCGCTTCGGGCTCACAGAACGTCAGACCGAGCAACTGCGGCGGTTTGCGGCGATCCTGGTGTCCGACGAGCTCGCGCCGACGACGGTGCGGGATCCGGTGCGGGTGCGCGACGACCACCTGGCCGACGCGCTGGTGGCGCTCGAATTGCCCGTCATCCGCCAGGCCGGGGCGATTGCTGACCTCGGGGCCGGTGCCGGCGTGCCGGGGATCCCGCTCGCGATCGCGCTTCCCGGGGCGACGGTGTCGCTGGTTGAGGGCAACGGACGCAAGTGTGAGTTCATGGCGGCCACGGCGGACGCACTCGGACTTGGGAGTGTCGCGGTAATACACGGCCGCGCCGAAACCTGGACAGACGGCCTTGGCCGCTTCGACGTGGTCACCGCCCGAGCGCTCGCACCGCTGGACGTTGTGGCCGAGTACGCCGCGCCATTGCTGAGGATCGGAGGCGCGTTGGTGGCCTGGCGCGGCGTACGGGAACCTCAGGTTGAGGCTGATGCTTTGCGCGCAGCGGGCATCCTCGGACTCTCGATCGCGGAGCCGGTACGCGTCCAACCCTACAAAGAGGCGGAAAATCGCCACCTGCACGTCATGTTGAAGGTCAGCGAGACGCCCTCTCGCTTCCCCCGCCGCGACGGGGTCGCCCGCAAGCGCCCACTGGGCCGCGCCTGACCGATTTCCTCGCGTCGCCGCGACGGTCGCTAGCTTCAAGCGAGCAGATGGGAACCGTCTACGCGATCGCGAATCAGAAGGGTGGCGTCGGCAAGACGACCACGGCCGTAAACCTCGCAGCCTGCATCGCGGAGGCCGGCTACGACTCACTGCTGGTCGACATCGACCCGCAGTGCAACGCGACCGTCGGCGTCGGCCTCGAGAAGACGGTCGAGCCGAACGTGTATGAGCTTCTCAGCGGTGAGGCGACGATCGATGAGATTGCCGTCGCCACTGCGATCGACCATCTCTGGGTGGCGCCCGCGAGTCCCGACCTCGCCGGCGCGAACGTCGAGCTGCCCCGGATCGCCGGGTCGGAGACGCGCCTCAAGGAAGCGCTTGCGGGCGTCCGCGACCGGTATGCCTTCACACTGCTCGACTGTCCACCATCCCTTGGCCCGCTCACGATCAACGCGCTGGTCGCCGCCGATCGTGTTCTGGTCCCCGTTCAGGCCGAGTACTACGCCCTGGAGGGCCTGGCCGGCCTGCTCGACACGCTCTCACTGGTACAGCGGGAGTTGAACCCGCGGCTCACCATCTCCGGGATGGTGCTGACGATGTTCGATTCGCGCACCCGTCTGGCCCAGGACGTACAAAGTGAGGTGCGCAGCCACTTCCCCGACCTGGTCTTCGACACCGTGATCCCACGCAACGTCCGCATCGGTGAGGCGCCGAGCTATGGCAAGCCGGTGATCCACCATGACCCCCATTCCGCGGGTGCCGCTGCGTACTTTGAACTCGCCAAGGAGGTGGCCGCGCGTGGCTGAGAAGACGAAGGGCATGGGACGCGGGCTCGCCGCGATCCTCGCCGCTGCCCCACGTGACGAATACGAGGAGCTGCGCGAGCTCCCGATCGAGCTGATCTTGGCCAACCCGCGCCAGCCCCGCCGCCAGTTCGATGAGGAATCGCTGTTGGCGCTCGCCGAGTCGATCCGCTCCCGTGGAGTGATCCAGCCGGTGTTGGTCAGGCCTGTGGCCGGCGGCCGCTACGAGCTCGTCGCCGGCGAGCGCCGCTGGCGCGCGGCCCAGATGGCCGAGCTCGACACGATACCCGCGGTCGTGCGCCACCACGACGATGCCGACTCACTCGAGCTGGCAGTGATCGAGAACATGGCTCGCGAGGACCTCAACCCCGTCGAGGAGGCGCGTGCCTGCGCCGCCCTCGTCGAGGAGCTGGGGCTAACGCGTGAGGAGGTCGGCCTGCGGGTCAGCCGCAGTCGCGTCGCGGTCTCGAACCTCATGCGCCTGCTCGACCTGCCCGACGAGGCGCTCGCTCTGCTGGAGCGCCGCGAACTGAGCGAGGGCCATGGCCGCGCGCTCCTGCTTGCATCCGACCAGACGATGCGCCGGAATCTGGCGCGTCAAGCAGTCATGGGCGATTGGTCGGTTCGAGAGCTGGAAGCGCGTGCACGCGCCGCTGACGGCTCAGCCAACGGAAGCGACGGCGTCATCCGGCTCCCGACTCGCGACCGCACCGGCCGGCATCCGGACGAGCAGGCGGCGATCGAGCAGATCTCGGACGCCCTCGGCACCGCCCTCGGCGCCGACGTCAAGGTCCGCTCCGGTGCCCGCGGCTACACCGCCCAGATCACCTTCTCCTCGCTCGACGACGCCCTGCAACTGGCCGAGCGGCTGCGGAGCTGAAGCCCGCTAACATGGCCTCCGCATCGGGCGATTAGCTCAGTCGGTTAGAGCGCTTCTCTGATAAGGAAGAGGTCCCTGGTTCGAATCCAGGATCGCCCATCGCCGGAAAGCCCTGCAACTAAGCGGTTTCTGAGGAGCCGACGCCGGGGCCGCATCCGGGCAGAGTGGCCGTATGGAAGCGTTTTG
>WQWK01000277.1 GCA_009785395.1 Conexibacteraceae bacterium | reverse complement strand
CTCGTCTCACTGCGCGTCGAGGACCATCCCGAGCCGCTGTCCGAGCTGCGGCGGGTGATGGAGCTGCATAACGCCTACGCGGTCGCGGACGAGGGCGACGATCTCACCAACCAGGGTCGCCATGACGAGGCGAGCGAGCGCTATCGCCGCGCCGCCGAGCTCGCGCCCGGAAACCATGAGCTGCTGTTCTGGTCGGGGCTCGGAACCGTCAGCTCTGGAGACATTGACGCAGGCGTGGCGCTTGTACGCGAGGCGATCGCGCTTCACCACGGCTGGGCCGATCTGCTGCCGCGGCTGCCGCCTGAAGTCGCGCCCGAAGCACGTGTCGTCTGTGAGCGGCTGGGGCTCGGGTGAGGACTGCCGTCGGCGTGTCCGCGAGCGGGGAGGTTTCAGCGGCCGGTGCTTCGGCCGCTGATGCCTGCTCGGGCGTGTGCGTGTGTGCGGTCTGTGCGAGCGCGTGGATGTAGGAGGCGATCACGCCGTCGGTGTGCCGGCGAGCGCGCGTGCGCGGCGTCGCCGCTATGCGAAAATCTGAAGTGAAGGTGGTCATGTGGGTCTCCTCTGTTCGGGGGCCCAGCCTCCGTGATATGTGGAGGCTGCCTCCGGTACTGTAGCGGAGGGTTCCTCCGAATTCAATGAAGCGAGCATAAAATCGACTCTCCGACCGCCACCACCGAGCCCGCGCCGCCGGGCATCGTCGTGGGTGAGGACGGCATCGCCCGCTGCGCGTGGGCCGACTCGGCACCGGAGTACCGCGCCTACCACGACACCGAATGGGGCTTCCCCGTTGCCGACGACCGCCGCCTGTTCGAGAAACTGAGCCTCGAGGGCTTTCAGGCCGGCCTCTCCTGGCTGACCATCCTGCGCAAGCGCGAGGCCTTCCGCGAGGACTTCGCCCGGTTCGACTTCACGACGGTCGCCGAGTTCGGGCCCGACGATGTGGACCGCCTGCTCGGCGATGCGCGCATCGTGCGCCACCGCGGCAAGATCGAGGCCGTCGTCGGCAACGCGCAGCGCGCCGTGGAGCTCGTCGCGCAGGAGGGCTCGCTGGCCCGGTTCGTCTGGAGCTTCGAGCCCGAGCAGCGCAGCCAGGAGCGCAGCGCGGAGCTCCACCACGGCGACGTTCCGGCCACGACCGACGAGTCGCATGCGCTCGCCCGCGAGTTCAAGCGCCGCGGCTGGCGGTTCGTCGGCCCGACCACCATCTATGCGTTCATGCAGGCGATGGGCCTCGTCAATGACCACCTCTCCGGCTGCCACGCGCGCGCCGCCGCGCAGGCGGCGCGGGAGCGATTCGAACGGCCCTGATGGCGCGTCCGTACGTATCGACCGGTGAGCTCCCGGCGCGTGAGCGCGTGCAGGAGCTTGTCGCCGAGGCACATGAGCGCTTCCGGTCCGATCGGTCGGGCGCGAACTCGCAGATCTACCCAGCTTTGGCGCGGATGCCCGAGGAGCTGTTCGGCGTGGCGGTGGTCGGCACCGACGGCGTCGCCGTCGAGACCGGTGATGCTCACGTCGAGTTCGCGCTGATGAGCGTGTCGAAGCCGTTCGTGTTCGCGCTGATCTGCGAGTTGCTGGGACCCGCCGAGGCACGCGCGCGATTGGGCGCCAACAGCACCGGGCTGCCGTTCAACTCGCTGGCGGCGATCGAGCGCAGCGGCGACGGCCGCACCAATCCGATGGTGAACTCGGGTGCGATCTGCACCTCCAGCATGGCCCCGGGCGCGACTGCCCAGGACCGCTGGCGATTCCTGCACGAGGGACTGTCGCGGTTTGCCGGCCGGGAGCTGTCGCTGGACGCGGAGATCTACGAGTCGGTGTCGGCGACCAACTCGCGCAACCAGAGCATCGTGCGCCTGCTCGACAACTACGACCTGCTCTACACCGAGCCGTCTGAGGCGCTCGACCTGTACACACGGCAGTGCTCGCTGGCGGCAAGCGCGCACGACCTGGCCGTGATGGGGGCGACGCTCGCGCACGGGGGCGTCAACCCGTGCACCAAGGAGCGCGTGGTCGACGCGGCCGTGTGCCACTACGCGCTCGCTGTGATGCTGACCTCCGGGCTCTATGAGACCTCGGGCGACTGGCTGTATGACGTCGGCCTGCCCGGCAAGAGCGGCATCGGCGGCGGCATCGTCACCGTGTCTCCGGGCAAGGGCGGGATCGGCACCTTCGCCCCGCCGCTGGACGCCGCCGGCAACTCCGTCAAGGGCCAGCTCGTCGCCAAGTTCCTTTCCGAGCAGCTCGGCATGGACCTGCTGACCTCCGCGCCGGCACCCGCGTCAGGCGTCCCGGAGCCAGTCTCCTGAGGTAGAGTGGTGCGCATGGGTTCGCCTAGGTTTTTGAGCACTCCGCCTCCGGTCCGCTGACCGGAGCGCCGTAGTCCGCCGTCGCGGCGGCCGTACCCGCGTGCTCCGAGACAACTGAGCGGAGCGTCACCCGCCCCGGGCATCACCGGTGCGTGCTGACGCTCCGACATTCCTCGTCAATCCGCCGTTACAGGAGCACCTGTGTCGACTCATTCAGCCCGCCTCGGGCTTGTTCAGATTTCGTTTGCCGGAGTCCTCTGGGGCACCGGCGGGCTCGGCATGAAGATCATCGCCGACCACTCATCCCTCTCCTTTCTGACCGTCAGCGCCTACCGCATGGTCGTTGCCGCCGTCGTGCTCGCCGTGACCGTGCTCGCACGCCGGTCAGTGGCCGAGGTTCGGGACCTGCTCTCGCGCCACCCTCTGCGTTCGACCCTCATCGGCCTCTGCACGGGCGGCTACCAGGCCCTGTACTTCAGCGCTGTCCTCTCGGTCGGACTCACGGTCGCGACCGTCGTGAGCCTGGGTCTCGCACCGGTCCTGCTGGCCGTCGGGGAGGCGATCCGTTTGCGCCGCAGACCCCTGCCCAGGCAGACAGCCGTCGTCCTGATGGCGCTGATCGGTCTCGTCATGGTCAGCAGCACCGGCGCCTCAGCCGGTGCGCATCCCGTGCGCGGAGTCGCAGAGGCCGTGGCATCTGGGACGCTGTGGGCACTGACCACGGCCATCTCCCGCGGAATCGCGGCCAGCACGCAGCCGCTGGCGCTGGTGACCGTCGCGACGAGCGCCGGCGCCATCATGCTTGTTCCACTCGCGTTCATCGGTGGCGGATCGTTCCTCCCACCGACGGTCGCGGTGGCGGCGGCCCTCAGCTACCTCGGTGTGTTCACGATGGCGCTCGCCTACGGCCTGCTGTACGCAGGGCTGCGCAGCGTCGAAGCCAGCGCCGCTGTGATCGCCACGTTGCTCGAGCCGGTCACCGCGGCAATGGCAGCTGCTCTCCTCCTGAACGAAGACATCGGCGTGCGCGGCCTGGTGGGCACGGTCGCGATTCTGGGCGCCGTCGCCGCGCTCGGTCGCAACGACCCCGAGCCGGTGGCGATCTCCGGTGCTCAGACCTAGACAACGCGGCGGCCCATCTCGGCGGTGTCGTAGCCGCCGAGCGCTGTGACGGCGGCGCGGAACGCGTCGGTGGCCATCAGCTCCCAGAGCGGCTGCAGCAGCGCCGAGTCGGCCGTGGCACGATCCATCACGAGGTCGTACGGCTCCTGGGCGACCGGGACGAAACCCAGGCCGAACGCGCGCGCCGCGGATTGGACGCCGAG
>WQWK01000276.1 GCA_009785395.1 Conexibacteraceae bacterium | reverse complement strand
TCATGCGGTCTGTGAGTACCGCTCGCGTGCGGCGAGCGTCCTGGTGAGGGTGACGCCGGCGGCGATCACCCCGATGTGACTGAACGCCTGGGGGAAGTTGCCGAAGAACTCGCCCGAAGAGGGGTCGATCTGCTCGGGCAGCAGCCCGACGGAGCTCGCTCGAGCGCACAGCGAGGAATACAGCTCGGCCGCCTCGTCGAGCTGGCCCTGCTTGGCGAGGTTCTCGACCAGCCAGAAGCTGCACAGCATGAACGCGCCCTCGTCGCCGGCGATCCCGTCGGGAGATTCCTCGTGCAGGTAGCGGTACAGGAGGCCACCGCCCGCTCCCAGCCGGTCGGCGACCGCCGCGGTCGTCGCGACCATCCGCGGGTGGTCGGCAGGCACCACGCGGCGCAGCGGCAGCGCGAGCAGGCTGGCGTCGAGTCCGGTCCCGCCGTCGAGCTGTTCGGTGAGGGTCTGAGCGCCCTCGTCCCAGGCCCGCTCCAGCACCGTCTCGCGCAGCTCCTCCGCCGCCCGGCGCCACTTCGATGCCGGTCCCGGAAGCTCGAGCAGTTCCGCGAGCTGCGCGGCGCGGTCCAGCGCCACCTGGCAGAGCCCGGCCGAGTAGGTGAACACCCGGCCTTCGCTGCGCACCTCCCAGAGCCCCTGGTCGGGCAGGCGCCACGCGTCCATCGCGAGGTCGGCCAGCGAAGCCAGCCGGGTCCAGAGATGCCCGTCCAGCCGACGGCCCCCGCGGACCCACTGGTAGGCGCAGTCCAGAATCTCGCCGTAGACGTCGTGCTGTCGCTGATCGGCGGCGCCATTGCCCCAGCGCACCGGGGCCGACTGCCGGTAGCCCTCCAGCTCGGCGTCGACACGCTCATCGGGCACGGCGGCGCCGTCCAGGGTGTACATGATCTTCGGGGCGCTGCCGTGCTCGAAGGTATCCAGCACCCAACCGAGAAACGCCCCGGCCTCCTCCTCGAACCCGATCCGACGGAGCGCGTACACCGAGAACGAGGCATCGCGGATCCAGGTGTAGCGGTAGTCCCAGTTCCGTACCCCTCCGATCGGCGCCGGCAGCGATGAGGTCGGCGCGGCGACCAGCGCCCCGTTGCTCCAGTAATCGCACAGCTTGAGGGTGAGGGCTGCCCGGCGGACCAGAGCCGGCTCGGGTCCGTCGTAATGAAAGGCCTCCATCCAGCGCCGCCACGAGCGGGCGGTGGCAGTCAGCAGCTCCTCCGCGTCGAACCGGTGATAGCGGTGGACGTCCCACCAGGACAGCACCAGGTCGAGGCGATCTCCGGCCTGCAGTTCGTGGACGCTGCGCAGAGCCTCCAGCGACCGGTTGCCTCGAAGATGCAGGTGGAGATCCGGGCGGCCCGCGGGCTCCACGGCCAGACCGCCCGCGGCTCTCTGCGCCGTCGCGCCTCCGCGGGGCTCGAGCTCGACCACAAGCCGGACGGAGCCGTCGAGAACGGTTGCGGATCGGATCAGCTCGCGGCGGCCGGCCGGCGCGTCGTCGCTCAGATCGGTGCCGGGTCGCAGCGCCAGCGCGTCGGTGACCGCCACCAGGCCCGACGGACCCCGCAGTTCGGTGATCAGGACGGCGGTATCGGGCTCGTAGCGCTGACGTGCCTCGACCACCTCGTCGGGCGCGACCGTAAACGAGCCCCCTCGGGCGTGGTCGAGCAGGCCGCAGAAGAGCGGCTCGGAGTCAAATCGAGGAAGGCAGAGCCACGGGATGCTTCCGTCCAGCCCGACCAGCGCCGACGTGGTGCCGTCACCGATCAGCCCCATGTCCTCGAGCGCGAGATAGCGATCGCGGCTGCGGACCGGGCGAAACGAAGG
This sequence comes from Conexibacteraceae bacterium, assembly GCA_009785395.1. The sequence goes on along the minus strand of WQWK01000276.1, from coordinate 1,856 downwards.
ATCAGCGTCGAACACTGCCGTTCCTCCAATCGTCTGAAAGACGGTCGCCGGGTCTTCGTCGAACGCCCGGTGAACCCGCAGTCTGGCACAGCCGTCCTGCGGCAACACGAATCGGGATGCGATCTGGCTTGCCGCCAGTGCATTCCGAAAACTGGTGTAATTTGATGAGTGAAAACTGGTGCATTGAGAGTGAAGGGGCGGCACTCGACCCTGGCGGCGCTCGTCATCGGTGGAGCACTCGCGGTGGGCCTGATCGGACAGGCTGGGCCGGCGGTGGCCGGTCCGAACGGCGATCCCGTGTTGAGGCTGTGCTACGTGACGCGCGCCGGCCGGTGTACCGGTGAAGGCCCGTGGACGGAAACCCCGCGCGTCGATCCCTGCAGCGCCCAGGTGCTCGTCAACCGCTGGGGGAACGGCGACGCCGTTTGGATTGACGACAGCATCGGTGCCACCGCCCAGAACGCGATGCTCGCCTGTGAGCGCGGGCGTCTGCCCGCCCGCCGGATCTTCGTCGGGGTCGCCCAGGGGCACCGCGCCGCACCGCCGTTCGCGGGCGCGACGATGATCGCCGAGTACTACCCGTACGGAGGCACGCCCCCGGGGAACTTCTGGCACCAGTCGATTCGCGGTTATTGGGGATGCCCGCCGCGCTACGGGATCCAAGGATTCATGACGCAGGCCACCGACTTCCACTGGCGGGGGTCCTCGCCGCCCAGCGGCACGCAGGCCAGGCGCGAATGGCTCGCGGCGCTCAGTTGCATCGCGCGGGGCAAGACCGCTCCGATGGGCACCTTCTAAGTGTCGTGAGTCATAAATTCGGGTGGCGAATTTCTGACTCACGGCACTAACGCGACGCCGCCTGATCCGCAGCGCAGCTCGAGCCGTAACACGCGATAGACGCCCGTGCCTCGAGCCGGGGCGCGGGTTTCCCGCCGCTTGGCGCCCGGTCGCGGAAGCGGCCGTCGGCGACCAGGCACGAACAAAGGAGGGCCTCTGATGTTGAAAGACACGTGGATCGCCGTGCTCTCGCAAGTAACCGACCCGCACCTCGATCACCCCGAGATCGCGACCGCCGACCCCGGCTACCAACAGCGGGTGTTCTGCGCCACCTGGCTCCCGCTGGCGCACATCAACGGTGCGTCGGCGGAGCTCCGCGAAGCGGCATGGATCGCCGCCGGCGAGATCGCCAGACAGTGGGGCGAGAACGACGCACAGCACGTCGAAGAGACGGCGATCGCCGGCGCATCGGGACTCGCAGCACCAACGGCAATCGGCGCCCTACCGTGACCAGCGCGCGGCGCGCTACCACACCTCCCCAGTCGCCACCAAGCCGACGGGCGAGGGTCTCCCAGTCGAGTGCCGGGCGCGCGGCGGTCAGAACCCAGCAGAGAGGCGGCGTCATGTTGGAGGCAAGGCTGATATTGGCTAGTGGGCGACGACGCGGACATCCGCCGCCGCCCCGGGCGCAAGGAAACCGAGCAGCGCACGACCTTCCCGGTCGACCTCGGCGCGCTCCTCGGCGGTCAGCGGCCGGTAGGCCTCGACCGTCAGGGTCGCGGTCTGCCCGTCCGCAGACACGCGCCGTTTCCATTCGCCGGCGAACACCCCGTCGGCCAGGAACGTACCCATGGCTGCGCCGTTGCCCGGCCGAAGTGGCATTTCGAATCGATCCGGGTTGACGCGCTCCCGATGCTGGTAGCCGAAGTGCACGTTGTCGAACTCGGGCAGAAACCGGACCGGCGCCGCCACGTCCGGATCGGCGAGCGGAGCATCGGGCAGATCGAGCAGCTCGCGCCCATGCTCAGATCGGAACCGCCGCAGCGGCACCCCCGCGGTGTCGATCACCTCGCGCAGAC
>WQWK01000275.1 GCA_009785395.1 Conexibacteraceae bacterium | reverse complement strand
TCTGCCTGATCGACGAGCTCGCGCACACCAACGCGCCCGGGCTCGAGCACGCCAAGCGCTACGAGGACGTGGAGGACGTGCTGGTAGCCGGCATCGACGTCCTCTCGACGATGAACGTCCAGCATCTGGAGTCGCTCAACGACCAGGTCGCGGAGCTCAGCGGGGTCCGCGTGCGTGAGACGATCCCGGACTCGCTGCTGGCCCGGGCGGATGAGATCGTCGTCGTCGACCTGACGCCGGAGGAGCTGCTCGGGCGCCTGCGGGCCGGCAAGGTCTATCCGGCCGAGCGGATCGACGCAGCGCTCAACAACTTCTTCAGGATCGAGAATCTCTCGGCCCTGCGCGAGGTCGCGCTGCGGCAGGTTGCCCAGGAGGTCGGCCAGCGGCGCCTTTCGGCCGCGACCAGCGTCCCCACGCGTGACCCGCACGGGAGCACGATCGCCGCCGCGGCGCCGCAGGCCTTCAGCGAGCGGCTGCTCGCGCTGGTGCTGCCGGATCCGGGATCGCAGCGGCTCGCGCGCCGTGCCTGGCGCTCGGCGCAGCGACTCGGCGCCGAGCTCGATCTGCTCTGGGTGCGCATGCCCGGCGAGCTCCGCGAGGACCAGGAGCGCTCGCTGACCGCGCTGCGGCAGCTCGCCTCACTGCTCGGCGCGCGACTGTTCGTCGAGGAGTCTGATGACCTCCCCCAGACGGTCGCCAGCTTCGCGCGCCGCCAGGGCACCACCTACATCCTGATGGGCCGCTCCCGCCCCGTGCGCGGGATGACCCGCATGCGAACCCCCCTACCCCAACGCCTGATGGAGCTGCTCCCCGGCGTCGACGTGCGCATCGTCGCCGACCGGGCGCAGAGACCCACGGAGGACCCACCCGAATGAAGAACCGCACCGCAACTGAAACCGCCGACCCGGCGGGCAAACTGACCAGCGACCGGATCCTGCTGCCGTTCACCAACCAGTCGATCTCAAAGCGCGCGTTCGAGGCCGCGATCCGACTGGCGCGTGCCGAAGGCTCGACGATCGTGCCGGCATTCCTCGCGCGGGTGCCGCGCCACCTGCCGCTCGAGTCGCCGCTGCCGGCCGCCTGCGCCGTCGGCATGCCGCTGCTGGAGTCGATCGAGCAACGCGCGCTCGCGGAGGGCATCCCCGTCGACTCGAGAGTCAGCCGGGGACGCACCTACCGCGATGCACTCGAGCGCCTGCTCGAGCAAGAGCACTTCGATCGCGTGATCGTGTCGGCGACCGAGAGCCCGCGCAAGGGCCTAAGCCAGGAGGACCTCGCTTGGCTCCTCGGTCACGTCCCCGCCGAGGTCCTGATCCTGCGCCCCGCTCCGGACGACTCGCGGCAGATCTCCGCCAGCGGCGTCACGGGCCATTTCTGAGGGCGCGGCGGCCACCGCCGGCCCGGGCACGCTGCGTGAGCGCAGCAGCGTGACCGCGACCCCGATGCCGATCAGCACGCTCGCGATCCCGAGCACGTAGGCCAGCTGGTAGCCGCTCAGCAGCGAGACGTCCACCGGGTGGCGGGTCGCCAGCAGCGAGTTGGTGTGGTTGGTCGCGAAGGTGCTGAGCACCGCCAGGCCGAGCGCACCGGACACCTGCTGGGAGACGTTGACGATGCCGGAGCCGAGACCGGCGTCCTGCAGCGGGACGTCCTCCATCGCGATCTGCAGCATCGGCATGAACGCGTTGCCGATGCCGAAGCCCATCAGGAAGAAGCCGATCGCCAGGCGCGGGAAGTAGTCGGTGTGCAGGCTGATGCCGTGCATCACGTACAGGCCGAGCGCGACCATCAGCATGCCGCCGACCATCACGCGCATCGCGCCGAAGCGGGCGACGAGCCGGCGCGTGACGCCCATCGACAGGACCGCGACGGTCAGCGTCCAGGGCATGAATGCCAGGCCCGTCCTGATCGCGTCGTAGTGGAGGATGTGCTCGAGGTAGAGGCTGCCGATGAACCAGGTCCCATACATGCCCGTGACGAGGAAGCCGCGGGTGAGGCAGGAGACCACGAGGCCGCGGAGCTTGAGGATGCGCAGCGGCATGATCGGGTTCTCGATCCGCGACTCGAGGGTGATGAAGGCGGCGAGCAGGGCGGCCGCGATCGCGCCGCCGCCGATCACCCGCGCCGAGCCCCAGCCGGAGTTGGTCGCCTCGACGATCGAGTACACCGCGATGCCGATCGCGAGCGTGACGAGCACGGATCCGAGCCAGTCGATGCCCTGCTTGAGCCCGATGCCTCGGTCGGCGGGAATCAGGGCCCGGCCGGCCAGGATCGCGACGATGCCGATCGGCAGGTTGACGAAGAAGATCCAGTGCCAGCTGAGCAGCTGCGTGAGCACGCCGCCGGCGAGCAGGCCGAGTGAGCCGCCGGCCACGGCGGTGAACACGTAGGCGCTCATCGCGCGGGCACGATCACCCGGCTCTGGGAACTCGATCACGATGATCGCGAGGATCACCGAGGCCTGCATGGCGGCGCCGATGCCCTGGAGGAAGCGGGCGCCGATCAACAGGCCGGAGGTTGAGGCCGCGCCGCAGAGCAGCGACGCCAGCGTGAACAGCGTCACGCCGAAGAGGAAAACGCGCTTGCGGCCGAGCAGGTCGCCGAGACGGCCCGCGAGCAGCAGGAAGCTGCCGAATGTGACGAGGAATGCGTTGATGACCCAGGTGAGGTTGCCCTGGGTGAAGTGCAGGTCGCGCTGGATCGACGGCAGCGCGACGTTCACGATCGTGGTGTCGAGCACGATCATCAACTGCGCCAGGCAGACCACTGCGAGGGCGAGCCAGCGACGTCGTTCTGAAGTCATTGGGATCCTGTGGTTGAGGGGAGTTGGGGTTGAGTGGTGGACGCCGTCGCCGCGGTCGCTGGAGTGAGAGGAGAGAGATGAAGTTGCTTGCATTGACGAGCGTCCTAAAATGGAGGGTGCCTCCAATACACGATATGGAGGATGCCTCCGGATAATATACGGAGGATCCCTCCGGTTTGTCAAGCGCCAAGGTTAAAGTTCCATGAACCCCACTGAAACAGCCCCCCAGAACATCCCGCCGGATGTGGCCGCGGATACCGCGCCGGAGGCGGCGGCTGGTCCGGAGCCGACCTACCTTCCCGCGGGCGCGGTTCCCGGCGCCCCGTCCGGCCCCGCAGGCGCCGCGCCCGGCCGTGCGATGCGCGCCGACGCCAAGCGCAACTACGACAAGATCGTCGCGGCCGCGCGTGAGGCGTTCGCCGAGACCGGGGCGTCCACCTCGCTGGAGGCGGTCGCGCGCCGCGCAGGCGTCGGCATCGGCACGCTCTACCGCCACTTCCCCACGCGCCAGGCGCTGCTCGAGGCCGTCTACGTCGGCGAGCTGCAGGAGCTCTGCGGCGCCACCAGGGAGCTGCTCGAGCTGCCGCCGTGGGAGAGCTTCGTCGCGTTTGCGCAGACGCTCGCCGGGTACCTGGCAACCAAGAAGGCGCTTGCCGCCGAGCTGATGAACTACATCGACCCGGGGTCCTCGTTCTTCAAGCACTGCCGCGGAGACCTGTTCGTCGCCGGCGAACCGCTGCTGAAGCGGGCCCAGGAGGCGGGCGCTGTGCGGGCAGACGTCGAGTTCGTCGAGATCGTGCACCTCGTCGGCGGCGTCGCCAAGATCGAGGGGCTCGCGCCCGAGCAGCGCGAGCACCTCCTCGACATCACGCTCGACGGGTTGCGGGCGCGCGG
>WQWK01000274.1 GCA_009785395.1 Conexibacteraceae bacterium | reverse complement strand
GCGCTGCACGACGCGACCGGCGCGCCCGTCTATGTGCCCGCATTGGAGCGCGAGGTGCTGGCCAACATCAACGATTACGTCCGCTTTCCCGGTTTCGGCCCGTTCGAGAGCTACGACGCGGAGTACGACGTTGCCGGGGGCGAGGCGCTCGAGCTCGCCGGCCTGACCCTGGACGTGCGTCACACCCCAGGGCACAGCCCGGGCCACGTCACGTACGCAATCCGCGGTGAGAACACGCTGCTGTCCGGTGACGTCCTGTTCCAGGGGTCGGTCGGGCGCACCGACCTGCCCGGCGGCGATCACGCGACGCTGCTGCAGTCGATCGAGGCGCTGATGGACGAGTTCCCAGGGCAGACCACCGTGTATCCGGGGCACATGGGCGTGACCACGCTCGGTGACGAGCGCGCGACGAATCCCTTCCTCCGCGAGCTCACACACCACTCGTGAGCCGCTGCGACCGGGAGGCGGCGCGGCGATGATCCAGGCGCCGAAGGGGACCCATGACGTCCTGCCACAGGACATCGGGCGCCGCCGCGTGCTCGAAGACCATGCCGAGCGGATCTTCGCCGCGGCCGGGTACCAGCGGATCGAGACGCCCGTGTTCGAGGCGACCGAGCTGTTCGCGCGCGGTGTCGGCGAGGCGACGGACATCGTGCAGAAGGAGATGTACAGCTTCGACGACGGCGGCGGCCGCTCGCTGACGCTGCGCCCGGAGGGCACGGCGGCGGTGTGTCGCGCGTACATCGAGCACGGCATGCACAAGCTGCCCCAGCCGGTGAAGCTCTGGTATCTCTCCTCGTTTTTCCGGGCGGAGCAGCCACAGCGCGGCCGCCAGCGACAGTTCTGGCAGGTCGGCGCCGAGGTCATCGGCTCGGAGCATCCCGAGACGGACGCCGAGTTGATCGTGCTGCTCGCCGAACTGCTGGAGGCGATCGGCGTGAAGGGCGTGAGCCTGCGGCTCGCCTCGCTCGGCACGCCCGAGACCCGCGTCGAGTACCGCGAGGAGCTGACCCAGTATCTGCGTGCGCACGAATCCGAGCTCGCGCAGGAGGTGCGCGACCGGATCGACCTCAACCCGATGCGCGCATTCGACGCGAACGACCCGGGAACCCAGCGGGTGATGGCCTCTGCGCCGATGCTTCTCGACCGGCTCGCGCCTGAGGACGCGGAGCACTTCGCGCAGGTCCGGGCACTGCTCGATGTCGCCGAGGTCCCTTACGACCTCGACCCGACGTTGGTGCGCGGGCTCGACTACTACACGCGCACGCTGTTCGAGTTCACCTCCGACGCGCTCGGGGCGCAGTCCGCCGTGGGCGGCGGCGGTCGCTACGACCGCCTGATCGAACAGATCGGCGGCAAGCCGACCCCAGGGATGGGGTTCGCCGCCGGGGTGGAGCGGATGCTTCTCGCCGCTCCCGAGCAACCGAGTGCACCGGATCCGGTCGACCTGCTGGTCGTCAGGGGCGACCGCGAAAGCAAAGCGGTCGCCACGCAGGCCTTCGAGCTCTCCCGTGAAGCGCGCCGCGCCGGGCTCGCGGCTCAGCTCGAGCTGACCGGGCGCTCGCTGAAGAGCGCGCTGAAGCACGCAGACCGGATCGATGCCCGGTACGTTGCAATCGTGAACGACCACGAGCAGGCGAGTCTCAAGGACATGGCCAGCGGCGATCAGCACGAGTTGGCGACCGGAGCGGTGATCCCCGCGATCCTGCGCGGGAGCCGTCTGTGATGCAGCAGTCTCCGCGGCCGAACGGCTTCCGTGATGCCTGGGCCGCCGAGCTGACCTCCGAGCGCACCGGCACGACCGCCCGCGTGGCCGGCTGGGTGCACCGCCGCCGTGACCATGGCGGGCTGATCTTCATCGACCTGCGTGACCGCTCCGGGCTCGTGCAGCTCGTCTTCCATCCGGAGTCGGCTCCGGAGGCGCATGCGGTTGCGCATCAGCTTCGGTCCGAGGATGTCATCAGCGCCCGCGGTTCGGTTGTCGCGCGGGAGCCGGAGAACGTGAACCCGAACCTCGTGACCGGTGAGATCGAGGTGAGCGTCGCTGCGCTGGAGATCCTCGCCGACGCGGAGACGCCGCCGTTCCAGGTTGACGACGACGGTCCCGTCGACGAGAACCTGCGCCTGCGCCACCGCACGCTGGACCTGCGCCGGACCCCGATGCGTTCAGCCCTGGAGCTGCGCCACCGGGTGATCCAGACGATCCGGGGGGTGCTCGACTCGAGGGATTTCCTCGAGATCGAAACGCCCTTGCTGACGCGCTCGACGCCCGAGGGCGCGCGCGACTTCCTGGTGCCGGCGCGTGTCGAGCCAGGTTCGTTCTACGCGCTGCCGCAGTCGCCGCAGCTGTTCAAGCAGCTGCTGATGATCGGCGGCCTCGAGCGCTACTACCAGATCGTCCGCTGCTTCCGTGACGAGGATTCTCGTGCCGATCGCATGACGGAGTTCACCCAGCTCGACATCGAGATGGCGTTCGTCGCCGAGGACGACGTGATCGAGATGCTGGAGGCCGTCTTCGCCGCCGTGTTTGAGCGTGAGCGCTTCCCGGTCCCGCCGGCACCGTGGCCGCGGATCACCTGGGCCGAGGCGATGAGTCGCTGGGGCTCCGACCGCCCGGACCGGCGCTTCGGCCTGGAGCTGGTCGATCTCTCGGATGCGGTGCGGTCGTCCGAGTTTCAGGTGTTCTCCGGCGCCCTCGCCGCGGCTTCGGGCACCGTTTTGGGGGTCAACGGGGGCCGCATTGAACTGCCTCGCTCCGACCTGGATGCGCTGACCGAGTTCGCGAAGTCGTATGGCGCGCGCGGGCTCGTGTGGGCGTTCGTTCAGGAGGACGGCTCGCTGCGTTCACCAATCGCGAAGTTCCTGTCCGAGAGTGAGATTGACGCGATCAAAGCGGCGCTTTCGGCGAAGGCGGGCGACGCGCTGTTTTTGGTTGCGGACGGGGTCGGCACCGCCCGCGCGGTTTTGGGAGCGCTGCGGCTCGAGCTCGCTCGGCGCTTCGGGCTCGTGGCCGACGATGCCCCTCACGACCTGCACTGGGTTGTGGAGTTCCCTATGTTCAGCTCCGACGGTTCGGGTGGCTGGACCGCCGAGCACCACCCGTTCACGGCGCCGACCGGTGATCTCTCCGATCCCGCGTCGTTGCTGTCGCGCTCATATGACCTGGTCCTGGACGGTGCCGAGATCGGCGGCGGCTCGATCCGCATCCACACTTCCGATGTGCAACAGAAGGTGTTCGACATCATCGGGCTGGATCACGAGGAGGCGAACGCGCGTTTCGGGTTCCTGCTCGACGCGCTGAAGTACGGCGCCCCGCCGCACGGCGGCATCGCCATGGGCATCGACCGGCTCGTGGCGATCCTCGCCGGGCGCGACAACATCCGTGAGGTGATCGCCTTCCCGAAGGCAACTTCCGGGGCGGATCCGCTGACGGGCGCGCCGGCGCCGGTGGACGACATCCAGCTGCGCGAGCTGGGCCTGCGCCTGCGGGCTGCACGCACGGCGCAAACGTAACAATTGTGTGCCAATTCGACGGTGTGACCGGATTTCGGTGACACGCTCCAGAGGATGGCGGTCAGCTCTTGTGCGTACACCCCCCAAAATCGAAAGCCCACGCACAGGAGCCGGGTCGGAGAGCTAGCCGGCAAACAATACGGGCATGTGACCTGGGCGCAGCTACGAGCGCTGGACGTCAGCGAGGCG
>WQWK01000273.1 GCA_009785395.1 Conexibacteraceae bacterium | reverse complement strand
GCGCATCGATCTGGTTGACGCTCGCAGGAGCATCGCAAGTGCTCACCACACCCTCGGTCGACATGGCGCCGGTGAGCGTCGCGCTCTGCGCCTACGCCGCCCATAAACTGCCGGCCCCGGGCCGGCGGCAGCAGGCCACAACCGCAGGCGGCACCCCGAAGACTGCCGCGCGCCACTGGGCCAAAACGAACAGCCTGACGGCCGCCGAGAAACACACCCAAGCGGTCGCCGGCGCCAGGCGCGGGGCGGTCGGCACGCTAGGCGAAGCTGTGTTCGAAGACCTGGCAATCACCGCGGCACGCGCCGCCGCGCCGCTGTTCCAACAGGCACATCCGCTGGTGGTTAGCGGACAACTGCTCAACAGCCTGCCGGACTGGGACGAGGACCGCCACGCCTACCAGTACGGCCTCCGCGCCCGGCTACCGCTGCCGGTGATGTACATCGACCTCGCCGGCAAGCACGGTGACCCCCTCCGCCTTGGCGAGGCGGAACGATGGGCGAAGACCCGCGTGGGAACACCGCCGGCTCCGCTTCACGGGGCGCTGTGCTGGGAGGAGCAGCTGCACGGCCTGGCGATCGTCCCGTTCGGCGTTGACCGCCTCGGCGGGGCGGCGCCAGAACCGCGCTTCTACTTCCAGTTCACCCGCCAGCACGGCGCAGAGCTTGAGGTGCCCGACGGCCGGATCTCGTTCACCACCGACGAGGGGTTCACGATCAGACTGAACGAGCACCTTGGGCCGACATTGACCCGGATCGCAAGCAATCTGACATTTGCGCTCGCGGGCCCGCTGATCACCACGGTCCTGTCGGTCCTGTACCTGCTCGAGTCCGCAAACGTCGAACTGCGACCCGCGGCCCTGCTCGGCAAGGCAGCCCGCCGAGCCGCGGCCAGCGGCCAGACACCCGCATCGGTAATCCACATCCGCAGCCCGCACGAGACGACAGCCCAGCCGGCCGGAGGGGCTGGCAAGCTCACGGGGCGGCACTGGCGTCGCGGCAGCTACGCCCACTACCCGCCACACACAGCGATCGGCGGCGCCGACCCCGAAAAGCTCACCTGGGTGCCAGAACGTGGCGGGTACTACCGCAAGATCTGGCGGCGCGCGACGATCGTGGGACCGGCCGACGGGCCGATCCGGCTCAAGACTCGCAAATGGACGGTGGGCCCGGATCCGCGGCTGCCCGGGTAGCACCCGCTAGATAATTCTCGGGCGGCTCGCCTGGCTGCTTGGTGGTGACGTCGCGGGGTGCTGGCGCAGTTCGCTTAGGGCGATGTGGGCGCCTCGGTCCAGGTCCCTGTCGCAAGAAGGTTCTCGCACGCCTGCTGCCCATAAATCTCGCCCCCGTCGTCCAGTACCGTTGCGGTGGCCTGACCGCTGGAGTCGGACAGTAGGCAAACCTGGCTCAAAGGCGATGTTAGAGGGGCAGCCGACCCCGCCGGATACCTCGGCGGCGGCGCATGGAGCTTCCGGACTGCGGGTCTTCCGGAGTCTCAGGCGAGGGCTGCGGTTGCTCCGTCAGCGAGTGCTTCGAAGGCTTCCTTGTCTGCGAGCTGCGTGCTGGCTCAGGCCTGCGGGCGAGTTAGCTCTCGCTCGAGCAGGTCGAGTACTCGTCCGAGGTCTTCCTCGGGCAGATGCGTGTTGTACAAGGGCGAGTGCTGGGGGTCACAGAGCAGTCGACGACAGATTGCGGCGGCAGGTCCGCTGATGCTCACCAACGGGTCGTTGAAGCGTTCGGCAAGCGCAACGAGGCGTTCGCGGACCGCGTCCGCGCGTGATGGATCCACCATCAGCGATATCCGCAGTCCGGTGCCGACGTCGGCGGCGGCTCGCAGGCCGTCCGCGAGCCGACCTCTCTCGCGCGGGGTGCGCAACCGCGCGGCCAGTTCGCTGACGCCGTCGACGTTCCATGCGTCGCCTTGGGCGACGAGCGCAACGAGGAGCCGTCGGCGATCGCCACGGCAGAGACCGAGCAATGCGAACGCCCCGCTCGCGCCGATGAGCAGCGGGACGCCTAGGCGCACGTCGTTCACGGCCACCAGGCACCCGCCGAGCGTCGTCAGCGTTAGCGTCAGCGCCAGTAGGAGTCGAGCTCGCGACCGCAACTCGCCCAGGCGCCGGGCTGCGTCGGCGAGATCGAGGGGCGGCGTAGCGAACACACGGGGCACGCGTCGAGTATGACGCGGCCCGTTCTGCACACGGGTGCTCGGGCGGCTCGAATCAGCCGGAGACGAGCTGGTGCCTGCGTAGACCTTTCTTGGCGTCCAGCACCATCAGCGCCCCGTGCAACACGCCCTCGCCGTACTCGCTGCCGGGGTTGATACAAACCGTTCGCCCGATCTTCGTCGTCCCGCGCGATTCGTGGATGTGGCCGTGCAGCGCGACGAGCGGCTGGTAGCGCTCGATCAACTCGCGTACGGCTTGGGAGCCGGCCGAGGTCATGGCCAGAGAGCCCCCGCGGACGACGGGCTTGAGCCCGGCGTCGAGCTCGGGAGCCTGGTCGAGCGCGGTGCCCTTCGGCGGGACGTGCAGGTTAAAGACGCTGTGGGCTGGGTCGTTCAGCTGGGAGACAAGTCCTTCGAGGTGTGCGGCGAGCTGGTCCTCGGGCAGCTCTCGCGGCGAGTTCCACGGAGTTGGATTGGCGATGCCGCACGAGAGCATTTCGATGTTCTCGCCGAGGTCGACGGGGATGTCCTCGCAGTCGACGTTCAGCGCCGACGCCTGAAGCACCTGTTGTAGGGCGGGTTCGTCGTCGTTGCCGAGCATCACGAACAGGCTGATGCCGGTGCCTGCCAGTCGCTCCTCGGCGAGACTAAGCCACGCCTGCAGGCTCTGCACCATCGCCCGTTCGAAGAGCGCCGCCACGGCCCGCTCGTCGCCGTGAGTGGCGGCGAGTTCTTCCTCGGAGGTCAGGTACGGGTAGAAACCGCGGTTGCGGATCTGGGTCTGGAGCGCCTCGAGCTCGTCGCGCTCGGCGACGCGATCGCCGATCAGTTCCGGTACGTGCAGGCCGCCGTTCTGCTCGACGATCGGCACTACGGCCTTTCCGGTGATGTCGCCGCCCATGACGAGCACGTCGGCGTCGTAGAACTTCCCGGCGTTGACGAACTTGCGCCAGAGCAGGTCCGAGCCGTGGATGTCGGAGGCGTAGTAGACGGTGATGCTCATCGCACCACCTCCTCCGGGATCTCGTACCAGCGCCGGCGACGGCCGACTTTTGCCCGCAGCTTCCACGCCCGGGACTTGGGCGCCTGCCCCAGCCGCTCGCGCAACTCGTTGATTCGGGTCTCGAGGATCGAGCGCTGCGCATCGTCGAGCGGTAGTTCGGGCGCCATCGCTGCGAGCCCATCAAGGTTGTCGCTGACGGTCGTGAACAATCCCCAGTCGCCCGCGCAGACGCCGCTCGCGTAGGTCGCATTGAGCTGCCTGGCCGTGTCGTTGTCGCTCAGCTCGTGGTCGAGTAGCAGCATCGCCGAGTCGCTGAGATCCTTGCGGTTGACCTCTGCCACCTGGAGTTTGGCCAGCAGCAGGTCGGCGGCGGGCAGGGTCAGCGGCTCGAGTTCGAGGCGCTGCTCGAAGTCGAGCTCGTGGGACATGACGAACCGGCCTAGGAACACGTCGACGTGAAACGCGCCGTCGGGGGCGTGGTACAGGAGCCGGCTCGCGCCGTGCGTGGCGTTGAAGGTCCGCTGGGGCGTGTAGCCG
>WQWK01000272.1 GCA_009785395.1 Conexibacteraceae bacterium | reverse complement strand
CGCTCGGCCCCGCTTCGGCCTGCTCACGACCGGCTGACGCCGCGCCGGCGGATCAGGGTGACGACGACGGACAGCACGCCGAGCCCCACGAGCACCGGCAGGAACACACCCATGCCGCCACCGCCGCCCCTGCCGGCCGCCGCGCTCAGCACCGCGGACGCAGGTGAGCCTGAACTAGAGGTTGAGGCAGGCCGTATGGAGTGCCCCGGTGACCTGGAGCCCGCCCGATCCGAGCCCGCCCCCGCCCGATCCGAGCCGGACCCGCGTCGCCCCGAAGCTCCGTGACCGCCGCCCTTTGGCGTGTCGGGCGCAGCCGGCGGCGCGGTCGCGTTGACGACGTTCTCCAGGGCCTGCCCGTTCTTGCCCATGCGCCCGAGCTGCCGCTGCTGGTTCGGGCTGAGCGTGTGCGCGGGCTTGCCGCCGGAACCTGGTGGCGCCGCGCCCCCGGCGGTCGGGACATCCTCCAGATACTCACTGACCGCCGGGTTGCCGGGGGGTGCGAGGTGCTTGGGCGGGCCGCCCGCGGCCAGCGCGACCGATGCCGGTCCGAGCAACGCGGCCAGCGTCAGCAGCAGGGCGAACCTCTTCAGGCGGACTCTCACCGAACTCCTGATACGGAACCGCGGCCGATCCGCTGACACGCATGCCCGCAGAACCCCGAAATGTCAGCGCCGGGGCCCCAGACACGTAAGGCAGTAGCGGATGAACTACACCGCCACCCTCCGCGCAACGGCGACGCACCCGCGGCGACTGGCCACCCGCGTGGACGCGCCCGCGCTCAGCGCCTGGACACTCGGCTTCGCGCTCGTAGCGTATCTGGCGTTGCGCGAGGGCGGCTACGACACGATCGTCCGCAGTGAGGTCGGGATAGCGGTCTGGTGGGTGACGCTGCTCGCGGCGCTGGCGGGATTCCTGCCCGCCCGGATCGGGCGCGCAGGCTGGGTCGCGATCGGCCTGCTCGGCGGCTTCGCGTTGTGGACCGGGATCGCGATCAGCTGGTCCCAGAGCGCCGAGCAGAGCGTCATCGAGCTCGGGCGCGAGGCCACGTACCTCGGCTTCCTCGTGCTCGCCATCGCCCTGCAGGGCCGCACCGCGGCCCGCCACACGATCAACGGGGTCGCATGCGCGATCGGTCTCGTGACCGTGATCGCCCTGCTCTCACGGCTGCACCCGCAGGCATTCCCGGTCAACGTCCAGTTCGAGTTCCTGGGCGCCGGCGCCGGGCGCCGGCTCAGCTACCCGCTCAACTACTGGAACGCGCTGGCGGCCTTCGCCGCGATCGGCGTGCCGCTGTTCCTGGCGCTCGCGATCGGCGCGCGCACCACCCTTGCCAGAGCGGCAGCCGCTGCCGTCCTGCCGCTCAGCACGCTCTGCATCTACCTGACCGTCTCCCGTGGCGGCGTGTTCGAGCTGGCGGTCGCGGTGGTCGTCTTCCTGCTGCTGGTGCCGCGCCGGATCGACGCGCTGGCGACACTCTTGATCGCCGGCGCCGGCGCCGCGATCCTGGTGTGGTCGGCGGATCGCCGGCCCGCCGTTCGCACCGGCCTGCGTGACACGGCCGCCATCCACGCGGGCAACAAGCTCCTCCTCATCGCCATCGTCGTCTGCCTCGGCGTCGCGCTGCTGCAGGCCTCGGTGACGCTGATCGCGCGCAACTACGAGCGCCCGGCGTTCCTGCGCGTGAGCCGGCGCGCGACCACGCGCGCCGCGCTCCTCGCCGCCTGCCTGGCAATCGTCGTCGCGCTGGCCGCAGGCGTGCCGGGCAAGCTCGATCATCAGTGGCAGGTGTTCAAGGCCCCCACGGGGCAGGGCGTCAACAACGCGACGGTCATCACCCGCCTCTCGGCGATCAGCGGTGACGGCCGCTACCAGTACTGGGTCGCGGCCGTGCACGCGTACCAGACGCGGCCCTGGGGCGGAATCGGGCCGGGCACGTTCCGGTTCTGGTGGGCCAGCCACGCGACCGTCCCCGGCCCAGTGCTGAACGCCCACTCGCTTTACATGGAGACGCTCGCCGAGACAGGCTTCGTCGGGCTCGCCCTGCTCCTCGGGCTGTTCCTGTTCGTGCTCGCGGTCGCCGTGCGGCGCGCGCTCAGGGAGCACGACGCGGTCAGGATCTGGGTCGCGGCCGCCGCCGCCGGCTTCGCCGCCTTCATGGCCGCCGCCGCGGTCGACTGGGTCTGGCAGATGGCGGCGCTGGTCGCCGCCGCGCTGGCGCTCGCCGCAGTGGTGCTGGCCGGTCGCGGCGACGATCATCGCGAGCCGACGGCCCCAATCGCGCACGAGGCCGACCCGCCCGCCGGCCGAGCCAAGAGCCGCGTCCCACGCCGGATCGCGGCCTGGACCCAGCGCGCCGGCATCGCGGTCACCGCGATCGCCGCGCTGGTCGCGATCGCGATCCCGCTCGCGGGCGCGATCGCGATCCGTGACAGTCAGAACGCGGCGCAGCGCGGCGATCTGGCGGCCGCCTACCGCGACGCGCTGACCGCCGAGCATCTGCAGCCCTACGCGGGCTCACCGTATCTGCAGCAGGCGCTCGTGCTCGAGGCCGCCCACGAGCTCAGACCGGCCGCCGCCGCCGCGCGGGTCGCGACGACCAAAGAGCCGACCGACTGGCAGATCTGGCTCACGCTCGCGCGGATCGAAACCGAGCGTGGCGCCTATCACGCAGCAGTGGCGGCTCTGGACAGAGCGCGGCGCCTCAACCCGAGAGGTAGCGTGTTCATCAACGCATGAACGATCCGTACGACATCCGTGACGACCTCGAGCCCGGGATCGACGCCGACCTGGTCGCGCTCGCCGACCGCCTGCGCGACGCGCGCCCGGTCCCGCGGCCGGGCTTCCGCGGCGACCTCGGCCGCCGGCTCGCGGCGCGCGACCGCCCGCACTTCATCGCCGCGCACGTGCGCGCCGCGATCGCCACCTACGCGCTGGCCGGAACCGTGCTGCTGACGATCGGCGCGCTCGGCGCCGGCGGCGTCGGCCCGCTCGGCTGACCGGTTCGCGCTTCAGCTCTGACCCGCCGCCCCGACCCCCGCAGACCCGTTGGCGAGCGATGCACTCGCTACAATCTGTCCAGTCTGTCCAGAATTCAGGGAGCGGTCATGGCCTGGCAACTACAGGCAGCGAAACAGCACTTCAGCGAGCTCGTCGAGCTTGCGCGCCGCGACGGGCCACAGTTCGTGACCAAACACGGCAAGGAGACAGCCGTGGTGATCTCCGCGGAGGACTATCGGCGGCTGCGGGGAAACGGCCCAAGCCTCGTCGAGTTCATCCGCTCGGCCCCCGACTTTGAGGTGCTCGACCTGCGCCGTGCCGGCGACGACGGCCGCGACATCGAGCTTTGAGCTATCTGCTCGACACAAACGTGATCTCAGAGATCCGTCGCGGACGCGATCCCAACGTCCAAGCGTGGATCAGCAAGGTCGACGACGTCGACCTCCATCTCAGCGTGATGACGCTCGGCGAGATCCGCAAGGGCATCGAGCTCCTGCGCAGCCACGACCCGCACCAGGCAGAGGTGTTCGCGAACTGGCTCGGCGATCTGCGCGTCCGGTTCGCGGATCGCATCGTCGCGATCGACACCCGCATAGCCGAAGAGTGGGGACGACTCAACGCAGTTGCCACCCGCAACACCGTGGACAGCCTGATCGCCGCCAGCGCTCGGATCCACGACCTCACCGTCGTGACACGAAACATCGCCGACTT
>WQWK01000271.1 GCA_009785395.1 Conexibacteraceae bacterium | reverse complement strand
GATCGACTGGGCCAACCCACAGTTCGAGAGCCTCGTCACGCAGGGCCGCGACCTGCTGCGCGGGCGCGACCTGATCGAGCTCGTCCCACCCGACCGGCGCGAGATGGTGCTCGGTGCGATCCGCGCGAGCGCCGACGGGCCGCCGGGCGCGCGCAGCACCTTCGAGCTGGCCGGCCTCGGCGGCCGGACCGATCGCGTGCTCGAGGCCGCCATCAGCCCGCTCGAAACCACGGACGGGCGCATGCTCGTGACGATCCTCCGCGACGTAACCGAGGCCCGCAACGCGGACCGGATGCTGCGCGCGGCGCTGAGCACCGCGGAGACGGCGACTCAGGCAAAGACCGACTTCCTCGCGACGATGAGCCATGAGATCCGCACGCCGATGAACGGCGTGATCGGACTCGTGGAGATCCTGGGACGGAGCCCGCTGCAGCCCGACCAGCGTGAGATCGTGACCACCGTCGCCGAGTCGGCGTCGACCCTGCTGGCGATCATCGACGACATCCTCGACTTCTCCAAGATCGAGGCAGGCCGGCTGGAGCTCGAGGCGGAGCCGTTCGACCTGGCCGAGCTCGTCGACGGCGTCGGAGCGCTGGTCGCCTCGTCCGCCGCAGCCAAGAGGGTCGAGCTGATCTGCGCGATCGACGCCGACGTCCCGGAGCTGCTGATGGGTGACGCCGCACGTGTCCGCCAGGTCCTGTTCAACCTCGTCGGCAACGCGATCAAGTTCACCGCCGAGGGCTGTGTGCGCCTGCAGGTGAAGGCCACGGACGGCGGCATCGGGATCGCCGTGAGCGACACCGGCATCGGGATCTCGCCCGAGCAGCAGGACCGGCTGTTCGAGGCGTTCGTCCAGGCCGAGCAGTCGACCACGCGTCGCTTCGGCGGCAGCGGCCTCGGGCTCGCGATCGTCGCCCGCCTGGTCGCGCTGATGGGCGGAAGCGTCACGGTCTCAAGCGAGCCGGGAGCCGGCAGCACGTTCAACGTGCAGCTGCCGCTGGCGGCCGTCGAGCCCGCGGAGACGGCGGCAGGGGTGCTGAGCGGCGTGCGCGTGACCGCGGTCGTCGCCGACGGCGCCCGTGACCTGGCCGCGGAGGTCACGATCGGCGCGCTCGCGCGCGCCGGAGCCGACGTGCGCACGCAGACGCAGGCGATTGACGACGGGGGAGCGGACGTGGTCTACGTCACCCGTGGCGCGCTCGCCACGGGTGCCGATGGTCTCGCGCAGCCGGCCGCCTCGGGCTCGGTGCCGTTCGTCTGCGACCGCGACACTGCGGGGGAGGCGCAAATGCAAGGCGCCTCCCCCGTCGGTACCTCTGCGATCACCGGCCGTTCCGTCGTGCAGGCCGTCGCGGACGCCGCCGGGCGGCTGCGCGCGACACAGGCCAGTTCAGCGCCGGCGCTGCCGCACGACCGGCCGATGGTGCTCGTCGCCGAGGACCACCCCGTCAACCAGATGGTCATCAACGAACAGCTGACGGCGCTCGGGTTCGACTGCGAGATCGCCGATGACGGGGTGCAGGCGCTCGAGCTGGCCGCCGAGGGGCGCTTCAGCATCCTGCTGGCCGATTGCCACATGCCGAACCTCGACGGTTTCGAGCTGACGCGCCGGATTCGAGCGGGAGAGGAGGGGACGGACCGGCACCTGCCGATCATCGCCGTGACCGCCAGCGCGCTCGAGTCGGAGGCGGAGCGGTGCCTGGCGACGGGAATGGATCAGGTGCTGCGCAAGCCGTTCTCGCTGGAGGCCCTGGAGCGCTGCCTGACCCACTGGCTGCCCGCCGACGCGGGTCCGGGCCTGGGTCAGGGTCCGGCGGACCCTCAGCCTCGCGCCGCGACCTCCGACGCCCCCGCGCAGAGAACCGTCTGAATCTCCAACCTGTCGTCGAGCACGACGATGTCGGCGGGACCGCCGGGCTCGAGCACGCCGACGTCGTCGCGCCCCAGGAAGCGCGCCGGAACCTCCGTCGCGGCGCCGACGGCATGCTCGAGCGGGACGCCGAGCGCGTGCAGGTTGCGCACCGCGTCGATCATCGTGAGGACCGAGCCGGCGATCTTCCCGTCCTCGCGCTTCGGCGCCTCACCCGGCGCAACGTCGACCTGGACGTCGCCGAGCTGGAAGCTGCCGGCGGCAACGCCGGCGCCGGCCATCGCGTCGGTGATCAAGACGACGCGGCCGGCAGCGGACGCCCAGACGATCTGCACCGTTTCCCAGGCAAGGTGGTGGCCGTCAACGATCATCTTCACGACCACGTCGAAGCGGGTGAGCCCCACCCCGGCGATACCGGGGTCGCGCGACCGCAGCGGCCGCATCGCGTTGAAGATGTGCGTGAGGCCGGCGATGCCGAGATCGAAGCCGTGACTGGCCTCTGCCGCGGTTGCGTTGGTGTGTCCGGCCGAGACGATCACGCCGCGTTCGCGCAGGCGGGTGACGAGCGCATCGGCGCCCGGCAACTCCGGCGCGAGCGTCATCTCGGTCACCTGCCCGGCGTCGAGCAGCCGCTCGAGCAGCACCAGATCCGGCGCTCGCATGTGCTCGACCGGATGCGCTCCGGGGCGCTCCGTCGAAAGGAACGGGCCCTCGAGGTGGGCGCCGAGCACACGTGGGCCACCGCCGTTCTCGCCGTGCGATGCCACGCTGCGCAACGCGTCGATCGTCATCTCCTCGGGAGCGGTGATGAAGGTCGGCTGGTAGGCGGTGACTCCGGCGCGGAGCATGGCCTCCTCGGCGGTGCGGTAGTCCTCGGGCGCCGCCGTGAGGAAGTCGACGCCGCCGTAGCCGTTCACCTGGATGTCGACCAGGCCGGGGATCGCGATCTGGTCGTGGCGCCCGGGCGGCAGCCCGACCGCGACCACGCGGCCGTCCTCGACCGTGATGTCACCTGAGACGAGCTCGCCGTGGACGAGCGCTGCCTTGACGCCGAGCCTCATACGCGCACGCCGGTCAGCGCTGCGCTCACGGCCTCCCATACCTGCGGCGAGTCGGGCGTCGCGAGGTGTGTCATGTGACCGCAGGCCTCATAGCCCCACGTCCAGACGTCGGTGACGCCCGCCTCGCGAGTGGCGTTGATCGCGTCGACGAGTTCCGGAATGTCTGCGGCGGTCAGGCCGAAGCTCGGCACCCAGAGTTGGGCGCCGACGCCGTGGCGGTCGGCCGTCTCGCGCAGCAGCTTTGCGAAGCGCCGCACGAACGTGCCCGCAGGCTCGCCAAAGTTCTTCCAGTAAGGGTCGGTGACGAGGATCGAGAGGCCGGGGAGCGACGCGACCGTGTTCCAGTCGGAGATCCCGTGCTTGCCTTCCGTCACCGGCAGCAGGCAGATCGCGCTCCTGCCGCCACGTGAGTCGACGTGCTGCACCATCTCTCCGAGGAAGCTCGCGACGGAGGCCTCGCGAAAGGCCAGCACCTCCGGGGTCAGCTCTGCCGGGATCGGCGCGCCGAAGCGCTCGGCGCAGTGCTCGCAGCGGCAGGTCCAGCGCGCAGGATCGTCAACGCCGACGTGGTCCGGTATGCACCAGTGGGGCTCGTCCCAGAACACCATGTCGACGCCGCACTCGAGCACCCAGTCGGCCCACTCCTTGCAGAACTCGCGGTAAGCCGCACTGTTCAGGCAGGCGGCGGCGACGCGGCGCCCGTCGTCGAGCACCTGGCACTCCTCCGGGTACAAGGTCACCCAGCGGCTCTCGGCCTCGCCGCCGAACGTGCGGCCG
>WQWK01000270.1 GCA_009785395.1 Conexibacteraceae bacterium | reverse complement strand
GGGCTGATGGCCGCCTACGCCGAGGGCCTGAACGTTCTCTTCCACGCCAACATCGGCAAGACAGCGCAGGAGGAGGACGCCGAGACAGCCCCGATCCAGGACGCCGCCAAGTACTACGCCTACGACTTCGACATGCCGGCGATCGCAGAGGTGTGGCGCCGCGGCAGCGTCGTCGCCTCCTGGCTCCTCGACCTGACCGCCGAGGCGCTGGTCGAGTCGACGCAACTGAACGAGTTCACCGGCCGGGTGTCGGACTCCGGCGAGGGTCGTTGGACGGTCGCCGCGGCGGTCGACGAGAGCGTCCCCGCCAACGTGCTCAGCGCCTCGCTGTTCAGCCGCTTCAGCTCGCGCGGCGAGGCCGACTACGGCGACAAGCTCCTGTCGGCGATGCGCAAGCAGTTCGGCGGTCACGCCGAGAAGGCGTCCGCCGGAGTTTGAGGACCCGGGCATGAGCCGAAGTCGTGCCAGACTGCTTCAGGCACGCGATTCGGGCGGTTAGCTCAGCTGGTAGAGCACCTGCCTTACAAGCAGGGGGTCGGCGGTTCGAGCCCGTCACCGCCCATCTGTAGAAAGGAGCCTCATGCCAGGATCGGAGGACCGCATCGCCCAGCTGCGCGAGCTTGTGGCGCACGGCTGCCGGATCCTCGGCGCGAACGGACACGAGGACTACGTTTGGGGCCACGTCTCCGCCCGTGACCCGCTCGGCCGCGGGATCTGGATGAAGGCCGCCAGCTACGGATTCGAAGAAATCACGGCTGAGGAGATCATCCTCGTGTCCTTCGAAGGCGAAGTGCTCGCCGGCGCCCATCCCCGTCATTCCGAATGGCCGATCCACACCGAGATCATGCGCGCGCGTCCTGACCTCGCCGCGGTCGTACATTCGCATCCACCTCATTCGATCGCGCTCGGCGCGAGTGGCCAGCCGCTGCGCCCGGTCTCGCATGCGGGGACGCTGTTCGTGCCGCCCGAGCTGCCGCGCTTTGCCGAGACCGCTGAGCTGATCGTGACCCGCGAGCTCGGACAGCGGGTCGTTGCCACGCTGGACGACCAGCACGCGATTCTGCTGGTCAACCACGGCATCGTCACCGCCGGAAAGGACGTGCGCGACGCGGTGATCCGCGCCGTTCTACTGGAGAAGGCCGCCCATCAGCAGATGCTCACGCACGTGTTCGGGGCCCCGGACCGCTGGTCGTCCGACGAGGAGGCGCTCCGCAAGCGATCGACGGTCTGGGGAGAGCAGCACCTGGTGATGCTCTGGGACTACCTGCGCCGACGGCTGCCCGCCGGAACCGATTCGATTTAGCGAGCCGGCGCGCAGGCGCCCCTCGCGGTATCGGCCTATCCGGTAACTAGCGGCGGTGGCGCAGCCGGCGACTGGCCGCCGGCGGCTACGCCGGCGCTCATCGTCAGGGTCCCGGCGTGGGTGTCGAGGGTGGCGCGGACGCCGAAGGGCACGGTGAACTGTTCGTCGCCGTGGCCGACCGCAAGCCCGCCGAGGATCGGCACGCCGAGGTCGCCCAGGCGGTCGCGCAGGACCTCGTCGAGGCTGAAGTCGGCCCCCGCAACGGTGGACACCAGAATGTCGGTGAATTGACCGAGCGCCACGCCGGCGATCCCGTCGAGCGCTCTGGCGCGCCGCAGCTGGGTGAGCATGCGGTCGATTCGATAGGGCGGCTCGCCGACCTCCTCGATCAGCAGGATGGCTCCGCGGAGGTCCGGGATGCTCTCGGTGCCGACGGACGACGCGAGAAGCGTCAGGTTCCCGCCGAGCAGGACGCCGCTGGCGCGGCCGGGCCGTCCCGCGGCGGCGCTCGGCTCCCGGGTATCCGATGTGAGGCTGATCGGCTTCGTGGTCATCAATGCATCCTGCAGGGAAGCCGCGGAGACCGGGGCGGTGCGTTCATCGAGCAGCTGGACCATCGGGCCGTGAATCGTGACCAGCCGCGTTCGATTCCAGAGCTCCATCAGAAGCGCGGTGATATCGCTGAAGCCGACGACCGGCTTGGGATCGCGCTGCACAGCACCGAAATCGATGCCGTCGACGATCCGCTGAACGCCGTATCCGCCTCGGGTCGCGATCACGGCTCGGCAGGTCGGGTCGCGAAGCGCGGCGTTCAAGTCCGCCAGCCGATCGCGGTCGGTGCCAGCCAGGTATCCGAAGTGGTCGAAGATGTGCGCGCCACGTTGGACCACCAGGCCCCAACTCGACAGCACTCGCTCGCCGACCTCCACCAGTTTGGGATCGGGCGGCGACGCAGGGGACACGATGCATACGCGGTCGCCGGGTTGCAGCAGCGGCGGGCGCACCGGGCGCCGAGCCGAGCTGGCGAGCGCCGACGCCGTTGACGCGGCGAGGTCCGAGGCCACCAGCGAGGCCCCTGCCGTAGCGGCGCCGCGGGCCAGCAAGTCCCTACGAGAGAGACCCAAGCCTCCGCGTTCCTTTCCCGTTCAGGAGTCGCGTGGAAACCAGTCTACGGCGCGCAGCGCGCCCGTCACACGGCGCCGAACAGCGATATGCGTCGGACGCTAATCGTGACGCCTCGCCGAGTCAGCGGCGCTCTCCAGGTGAGTAGGCTGCGCGGCGGTGAACGCGACGGTGACGCTTGTACCCTGGGGCAGCGGCGACCTGCCGCTGCTCGAGCGGTTGATGGGCGACCCGCGCATGACCGAGCATCTGGGTGGCCCTGAGAGCCCGAACAAGCTTCGCGAGCGTCAGGCCCGCTATGAGCGCCTCGAGGGCGGCGATCGCGCGTTCAAGATCCTCGATGTCGCGGCGAGCGCCGGCGTCGGCTGGGTCGGCTTCTGGAGCACGGAGTGGCGCGCGGAGCACGTCTACGAGATCGGTTGGAGTGTCGTGCCGGAGTTCCAAGGCCGCGGGATCGCGGCGGCGGCGACCGCGCAGGCGATCGAGCTCGCTAAGCGCGACGACAAACACCGCTTCATGCACGCCTTTCCGAATATCGAAAATGCACCGTCGAACGCGATCTGTCGGAAGCTTGGCTTCGAGCTGCTCGAGGCGTGCGAGGTCGAGTTCCCGAAGGGCCATTTGATGACCTGCAACGACTGGCGCCTCGACCTCCGGGACTAGTGCACGACCGGGCGAATTGCCGACCGCAGCGTTCGCGTCGGGTAGCGTGTAGAAGCTTACGAGTCCCATCTCAACGATCGGGAGGTTGGTTGCCTATGCGCCGCGTCGTTGCGTTGTTGGGCCTTGGAGCCCTGATGGTCGCGGTCGCGTCGTCGGGGATTCTCCCGGGCATTAGCTCCGCGAGCCCACCGAAGTCTGCGCCCCAACGTGTGACGGTCATCGCCAAGGAGTTCTCCTTCAAGCTGTCCAGGAAGAGCGTCAAAAGCGGCGCCGTGATCTTCACGGTCGAGAACCAAGGCCACCTCCAGCATGACTTCGCGATCGACGGCAAAAAGACGCCGCTGATCGCCCCGGGGAAGTCGGCGGTCTTGAAGGTGACGTTCAAGAACAAGGGCCAATTCAAGTACTCCTGCACGGTTCCGGGCCACGCGGCCGCTGGAATGAAGGGCGTCCTTGCCGTCGGCGTCTCGTCGAAGTCGACGACCCCGACCCCAACCAAGACGACGCCGACGACGACCACGCCGACGACGACCACGCCGGCCGGCACCACCACCGCCGGCCTCGGGACCGCCCAGACAACTGTCGATGTCAGCATCGTCGAATTCAATTTCACGTTGACCGTGAACGGCCAGCCCTC
>WQWK01000269.1 GCA_009785395.1 Conexibacteraceae bacterium | reverse complement strand
GCGGCCCGGCCGGGATCCCGAGGTAGTGGTCGATCGCCAGCCCGGCGAGCTCCGGTCCGGCGGCGTCGGAGAGCTCTCCCGGATCCCACACATAGAACTTGCCCTCGACCCCCTCGGAGTCGGCGTCGAGCGCCGAGCAGAAGCCGCCCTCGGGCCCGCGCAACTCGCGCAACGCGAACTCGAGCGTCTCGGTGCAGACCTCGGCGAACCGCTGCTCGCCGGTCACCTGCCAGCCGTGAAGGTAGGAGCGGGCCAGCAGCGCGTTGTCGTAGAGCATCTTCTCGAAGTGCGGCACGGTCCAGGTGGCGTCGACCGCGTAGCGCGCAAAGCCGCCGCCGATCTGGTCGTAGATGCCGCCGGCCGCCATCGCGCGCAGGGTGGCGGGAGCCAGCTCGCGGTCGCCGGCGGCGAGCAGGAACTCAAGCGTGCAATGCGGCGGGAACTTGGGGGCCGCACCCCAGCCGCCGTGCGCGTGATCGAACATCGCCCGCAGCGCCTCGACGCTGTCCGCGATCACCGCCTGCGGCACACCGGCGTGCTCCTCGCGAGTGACGCTCGCGCTCGCCGCCACGGCCGAGGACAGACGCGCGCTCTGCTGCCGCACCTGCTCGGGCGTGTCGCGCCAGGCCTCGGCGATCGCGTCGATCAGCATGCGCCAGCTCGGCAGGCCCGGGCGCTGCTGGGGCGGGAAGTAGGTGCCGGCGAAGAACGGCTCTTCGTCAGGCGTCAGGAACACGTTCAGCGGCCAGCCGCCCTGACCGGTGATCGCCTGGCAGGCGGCCATGCAGACGGCGTCGACGTCCGGGCGCTCCTCGCGGTCGACCTTGACGCACACGAAGCGGTCGTTCATCAGCGCCGCGATCTCCGGATCCTCGAACGACTCGTGTGCCATCACGTGGCACCAATGGCAGGCCGAATAGCCGATCGACACCAGCAACGGCCGGTCCAGCTCACGCGCGCGACTCAGCGCCTCATCGCCCCAGGGGTACCAGTCCACCGGGTTCTCGGCGTGCTGCAGGAGGTACGGGGACGTCTCCTGCGCGAGCCGGTTCATGCTTCGTGGCGTCCGAGCGCCTCGACCGGCGTCGCGCCGGGGCGGGTCCACTGAGGGGTGGGGCGGGTCGTGTCCCAGCCCGGCTGGCCCGCTGCGTCCGTGCGCCAGTACCAGCACGGGCCCTGGCCCTCGGGCCACCCGTCGGGCGTGTCCTGCCACGCCTCGCCGCGGCCGTACGGCGTCAGGTCGAGCAGGGAGAACGACGGGACGAACTGCTCGTTGCCGCGGCCCGTCGTGTCATAGGTCATGAACGTGCGCTCACCGTCGCGCAGGAAGCTGGTGAAGTGACCGCCGGCGCCGTCGAGCGGCCAGCCGAGGCCGCGCGTCGAGTACCACGGCTGCGTGTAACCCATGAACTCGACGAACGGCTCGACCTCGTCCCATGTCCCGGGTGTCAGGATCGCGAACGAGACCCCGCGCGCGTTGAGATAGACCGCGTCCGGCAGCTGCCACGCCGCCACGGTGCAGCCTTCGCACTGGCCCTGATGCGGGGCACCGTCGTGCCACATGTGCTGGTAGGTCAGGAGCTCGCCGCGGCCCTCGAACAGGGAGATGAAGGGCACCGGGCCGTCGCCGCCGACCACCTCGACCGAGCCGTCGAACTCGACCATCGGCAGCCGCCTGCGCTCCGCGGCGATCGCGTCGCCCTCATGCGTGTGCGCCTTCTCGCGCACCAGCAACTCCTCGCGCGCGGCCTGCCAGGTCGCCATGTCCACGATCGGGGGGCGGCCCGTCCGGTGAGTGTCCTGGTCGTGCTGTGTCGTCACGGCGTCCTCCGATCGATGTGTTTGTGGTCGTCAGCTTGTCGGTCGCCACTTGACGTTACCGGCCGGAGTACGCGCGCCAGCACGCCAGCGCGACCCCGGCGATCAGTCCGCCCGCGGCGGCGAATGCGAGCCGCGGCCCGAACGCATCGGCGAACGCGCCCGCGGCGACCGCCGTGATCGGAACGGTTCCGGGCAGCGCCGCCGTCCACGCCCCCATCACCCGTCCGCGCAGCTCCGGGGTGGTCCGGAGCTGTACGAGCGTGTTGGCCGCGGCGATCATCCAGATCGAGGTGGTCCCGGTCGCGATCATGCCCGCGAACAGGATGGGGAGGTCGGGCGCCACCGCCGCGACCGCCATCGACACGCCCGTCAGCAGCGCCAGCGTGCGCACGCGGGCGCCCGTCGGTGGCCGGCGCGAGGCGAGCACGGCGCCCGGCAGCGCGCCGACCCCGAACAGCGCCAGCAGCAGGCCGTAGCCGCCGCCACCCAGGTGGAAGACGCGCGTCGCCAGCAGCGGCAGCAGCAGCGTGGGGCTGAAGACGATGCCGGAGGCGGCGGCCAGCAGCACACACGCGCGCAGCAGCGGCTGTGACCACGCGTACCTCAGTCCCTCGATCGCACTGGGGCGGCCCGCGCCCGCTTGGCGCGGCCGCCCGCTCCGCTCCGGTCTGTGGCGCAGCAGCACCGCCAGCGGCGCCACGAACGAGATCGCGTTCACGAGCACGCAGGCGCCCGCTCCGGAGACGGCCAGCAGCGTCCCGCCCACCGCGGGGCCGAGCACCCGGGAGAGGTTGAGGATCACCTCATAAAGCGTCACAGCCCCAGCCACCCGCTCCTCGCCGACCAGGTCGAGCACGTAGATCTGGCGGGCGGGCGCGTCGACCGTGTTGACGATGCCGCTGCAGAGCTGGATCGCGAGCAGCGTCGCGTAGGTCGCGTTGTCAGACGCGATCAGCGCGTAGAGCACAAGGCTCAGGGCGGCGAGCAGGCTCTGCGTCCAGATCAACAGCAGGCGGCGGTCGTGGTGATCGATCAGTGATCCAGCCCACAGGCCGAGCACCAGCATCGGTCCGAGCCCCGCCACCGACAGCATCGCCAGCTCGAGCCCGTTGCCGTGCCAGCGCAGCACCAGGTAAGCCGTCGCGACCAGCTGTGTCATCAGCCCCGAGGCGGACACGACCTGGCTTGCGAACCACCAGCGGTACGGCCGCACGGCCAGGGCCGCGAGCGGTCCGCGTCCCGTGGTCGTCGCGCCCGTTACTGTCACGACTGCGCAGAGTAGGTACGAAACACGTTCCAGGCTTCAGGAGGCCGCCTTGTACCGAGTGACCGTCAACTCGCAGTCCGCCCCGGCCGCGATCGGCCCATATTCACATGCGGTGCGTGTGACAGGCCAGCTGCTGTTCATCTCCGGCCAGATCCCGGCCGACCCGGAGACCGGCGACCTCGTCGGTGACACGCCCGCCGAGCAGGCGCGCAAATGTCTCGAGAACCTGCACGCAATCGCCGCCGACGCCGGCTCCTCGCTCGAGGACGCGGTCAAGGTGACCGTCTACCTGACCGACATCACAGCGTTCGCCGAGGTCAACGAGGTGTACGCGAGTTTCTTCAAGAGCGACCCGCCGGCCCGCGTGGCGCTGGCCGTGGCGGCCCTGCCCAAGGGCGCGCTGGTCGAGATCGATGCCGTGGTCGCAGTCGGTGTCTGAGGGCTCGTGAGCGCTCAGGCCACAGCGGCACTGGAGCTGGTCACCGCGGCGAGCATCCAGCGCGCCGCCCGGGCCGGGGGCCGAATGGTGCGGGAGACGCCGGTGATCACCACACGCACGCTCTCGGAGCGGGCCGGCACACGGGTCGTGCTCAAGGCCGAGAACCTGCAGGGAACGGGCTCTTTCAAGCTCCGCGGGGCGATGGCGAAGATCGCGGCGC
>WQWK01000268.1 GCA_009785395.1 Conexibacteraceae bacterium | reverse complement strand
GCCATGAAGTCGACCTCGCACGGGATCTCGAGCGCGCGCATGAAGTCGGCGAGGAAGAAGACGGCGCCCTTGAGCACGCCGATCAGGACCAGGTCCTTGCCCGCGTAATCCCGCGACACCGTCGCAGCCAGTTCGCCCACCCTGCGCGCGAGCGCGTCTGACTCAACGATCACCTCGCCGATGGCAGGGTCTTCGATCACCGGCGTCGAGTTTATGGATCTTCCCGCGCAGGCGTCTCCCGCGCTGGCGTCCCCCGCGCAGGCGTCTCCCGCGCTGGCGTCCCCCGCGCAGGCGTCCCCCTGTCAGGCGTCCCCCTGTCAGGCGTCTCCCGCGCAGGGGTCCGCGCGAACCCGAGCACCCCGTCGAGCACGGTCGCGCGGATGCCACCCGGGAGGTCCACGTGCGCGGCGCCCGTCTCCCGCAGTTCCAGGATGTCCGGCAGGCGCCGGGCGGTGCCGGGCGTCGGCCCGCCGCCCGCCTGATCGGCGAGCCGCTGCACGACCAGCCGCGCCAGCGCGGCGGGGAGCTCGCGCAGGCGCTCCAGCTCGATCTGCGCCCCGCCGGCGAGCTCGGCGTCGACCAGCGCATCCAGCACCTCGGCCTCGTCGCGCAGCGTCGCCGCCAGCGCCAGCACATTCTGCTCGGCCCCGGGATGGATCTCCCGCAGCGCCGGCACCAGCCCGTGACGCACGCGCCCGCGCGCGTACGCGTCGGTCGCGTTGGACTCGTCGTCGCGCCAGGCAAGGCCGCGTTCGAGGCAGTACGCACCGGTCTGCTCGCGCGTGAAACCCAGCAGCGGACGCACGAGGATCCCGTCCCGCGGGCGCATGCCGAGCAGCGCCCGGCGGCTCGGTGAGGAGGCGAGCCGGTACAGAATCGTCTCGACCTGGTCGGTCGCGGTATGGCCGGCCGCAACGTCACCGCCGCGCGTGAGCGCCAGCTGCGCCGCCGCCCCGTAGCGGACGTCGCGTGCCCAGGCCTGCAGGTTTCCGAGCGTCGGCGTGTTCGGCCGCGTCACCGTCAACTCCACCGCGAGCCGCTCACACAGCTCGCGGCAGTGCTCCTCATCGCCGCGGGCGGCGTCGCGCAACCCGTAGTTGACGTGCAGCGCCGCCACCGCCACGGCGCCCGCGACTCGTACCGCCACGTCCAGCAGGCAGGTCGAGTCGCGCCCGCCCGAGAGCATCACCAGCACCTGGCGCCCGCCGGCGAGCAGGCCGTCGGCGCGGACGCCGGCAAGGATCTCATCGGCCACACCCCGGGCGGGCTCGCCGCTGCTTCGCCCACCCGCCAAATCGCTCACCGCGACCCTCTGGCCACCCGGAACAGCTCCGTCGGCTCACTGAAGCCTCGCAGCGCCACATCGGCGACCGGCACGAACCGCAGGTCCGCCGCTCCGGTGACGGCCGCCGCGTCAACCACCGGCCGCGTCACCAGCACCTCGCCCTCCCCGGACTGCGCCTGCACGCGCGCCGTCAGGTTCACCTCGCGCCCGAAGTAGTCGCCGTCACGGTACTGGGCGTAGCCGTAGTGGACGGCGGCGCGCAGACGCGGGTCCTCGGGCATCAGCTCGCCGAGCCGCACGGCCCAGGCAGCGAGCGCTGCCGGGTCCGGTCCGATCACCATCACCTCGTCGCCGATCGTCTTGATCACGCGGGCGCCGTCGGGCAGCGTCGCCGCCGCGTCGTTGTGAAAGCGCTCGACCACCTCAACCGCATGCCGGTCGCCCTGCGCCTCGGTGAGCTGGGTGTACCCGGCGAGGTCCGCGAAGGCGATCGCGACCCGCATGCGGCCGACGTCGTCCTCATCGGAACCTACCTCGGCCTCCATGTGCCCGATCACGTCCTGATCGAGGTATTGCATGAGCATGTGGCGATGCACCTGCTCGAGCAGCGGCGGCGCGATCGGCAGCAGCCCCTCGGCGATGCTGTGCATCGCACTTGCCATCTCCTCGGCCGACCCGCCGGAGCGCATCAGCGGCTCGTGCAGGTAGAGGTGCACCAGCCGCACCTCGGTGTCCGCGATCTGCCCGACGGCCTGCGCATAGACACGCGTGATCTGCATCATCGCCTCACGCGGGAGTCCCGCTCTGATCGCGTCTGCGACATGTCCCACCACACGGAAGGCGGCGTCTTCGAGCGGCTGCCCGGCGGTGATCCCGAGCATCGCCGCGACACTGTCGACGGTCTCCGCATCGAGTCCCGTCTTCCGGGCCGCCTCCGCGCGCGTGTATGTCGTGCCGCCGGTGCCGAACAGCTCCAGCACCCGCCCGAACGCGAGCCGCCCGTCGTCGGTCGCAGCCCTGATCTCGGCGAGCGAGTAGCCGCGCTCGCGCAGCCGCGCGACGAGCCGCGCCTGGCCCAGCGCCGCGAGCGTCCAGGCGCCGCTGTACTCGGGCACGACACCGGCACTGACCCACCGCCGCAGCGTGCCGGCGGAGACGCCGGCCGCGGCTGCCGCTTCGCTGATCGTCATTGCCGCTCGGAGTCTATGTATCCGTAACCTAACCCCGCCAATGCGCAACCTCGTCCACCTTCATCAGACCGCAGAGCTCGCCGAGCGCGTGCTGCTGCCGGGCGATCCGGGCCGCGCGCTGCGTATGGCGCAGGAGCTGCTCGCAACCCCGAAGATGCTCAACCACAACCGCGGCCTGTGGGGCTACACGGGCACCGCCCCCGACGGTCTGCCGCTGAGCATCCAGAGCACCGGCATGGGCGGCCCGAGCGCCGCAATCGTCGCCTCCGAGCTGATCGAGCTCGGCGCCCGGCGGCTGTTGCGGGTCGGTACCTGCGGTGGCCTGCTCCCGTCGCTGGAGCTCGGCCAGCTGCTGGTCGTGGCCGCAGCGATCGCCGACGACGGCGCCAGCCAGGCGCTGGGCGGCCACGCGCCGCTCACCCGCGTCACACCGCCAGGGCGGATCACTGACTCGCTGGATATAGACGGTGGCCCGCAAGCCACCGTCGTATCCACAGACCTCTTCTATGACGCCGAGGACCGCATCCCCCGCTGGGTCGACGCCGGCGCGAGCGCGGTCGAGATGGAGACCGCGGCCCTGTTCACGCTCGCGCGCCTGCGCGGTGTCGAGGCCGGCTCGCTGCTGCTGGTCTCCAACAACCTCGCCGGCGCGCCCGGCTACATCGACGCCGAGTCACTGCACGCCGCCGAGCTGCGACTCGGCGAGCGCGCTATTGCCGCTCTGTCGCGCTGAGCCTGCGCTCGATCGCGTCGAGCCGCTCGGCGATCCGGTCGAGTCCCTCCTCGATCCCCTCGAGCCGCTGCGAGACCGAGCGCAACCGCCGCGTCAGCCGCTCCACATCGGCCGCTGACGGCAGGTTCATCGCGCTCATCGCCATCTCCTGGGCGCGTGTCGCGCGCTCGCGCGCCTCAAACGCAGCGCTCATGCTGCCGCTCACGAGCGGGTTCTTCAGCAGCTCCTGGGCGAGCTTGCCGATCGCCTCCTCGCCTTGCTGGGTGACGCGCCCGCGGATCCCGTTGTCGCCGTCAGACATGGCGCGTCAATCCTAGTACTTCCGTTCCTGAATACGCGCCGTTTCGTCGGCGTCTGGACGTGCCTGTCGGACGGGGATGATCTCGCCGTACCACCAGTACGTCTCCGATCATCCCCGTCCGCCATCCACGCCCAGCCACTCGCCGATTCCGGCTCGTATTCACGAACGGCAGTACTCCGCTGCGAGACTCCGCTGCTTGCCACTCTTTCCGTTCACGCAGATCGAGGCGCCCTGGCCGCTCGGGCCGCCCGACGGGCGCTACCTG
>WQWK01000267.1 GCA_009785395.1 Conexibacteraceae bacterium | reverse complement strand
CCGTCGACCTCGGCGCCGTCGACCCCGGCACCGTCGACCTCCACACCGTCGACCTCGACCCCGTCGACCGGGCCCGCGGTGCCAAGCTCGAGCCCGACGACCTCGGACCCGTCGACCAGCCCGACCAGCACCCCGACCGACCTTCCGACTTCGACTCCGACGCAGCCGGCTCCGGCGGCGCCGTCGCAAACCGCGACGACACCGACGAGCGGAACCCCCACGGCGCCGGCGCAGACCCCGACGACACCGACGGGAACGCCGACGGGAGCCCAAACCACGCCGACCGGGACGGGCACCAACCCCACCGACACCGGTTCGACGACCGACCCGTCGTCGACGGCGACACCGGGCACCACACCGACCGCGACCGGCGGTCAGTAGCCTGATCGACTTCGATCACTTCGTCGCGGTCGACATGCGGGTCGGCCGCGTGCTCGCGGTCGAGGACTTCCCCGAAGCCCGCAAGCCCGCCTGGAAGCTGACGATCGACTTCGGCGAGGAGGTCGGCATCAAGCGCTCGTCGGCGCAGATCACGAGCTATCCCCGCGAGGCGCTGCTCGGCGCGCTGGTGGTGGGGGTCGTGAACTTCCCCCCGCGCCAGATCGGGCCGTTCATGTCCGAGGTGCTCGTCCTCGGCGCGCTCGACGACGAGCTCGGCGTCGTGCTCCTGCGCCCCGATCAGGACGCCGCGATCGGCTCACGGATCGGCTGAGACCCGTAGCTGCCGCGGCGGGTCCGCCTCAGTCGGCGCCACTGATCCGCGCCATCTCGCGCCGGATCTCGCTCTCACTGATCGGCCCACGCCAGGCGGTGTTCCACGCATCGACAACGATCCAGACCGCGATCAGGATCAGCGGGTAGATGATCCAGTAGTTCCACACGTGGTGGATGCCGGAACTCTGGCTGAACCCGTTCGTGGGCAGGCCGTGCGCGTTGTTGTACTCCGAGATGGCCCAGCCGATCACGAGCACGAGGCTCGCGACCGCCGCGCGGAATGCGCGCGTCTGGAATTGGCGCTTGCGCTCTATCTGTTTGAGCGCTTGTTCACGGACTCGCATGTGCTGCTCCTTTCGACACGATCGGCGGTGATGAGAGCGTGCCTCGATCGCCGGTCCTTGACCAGCCGGACAGCTGGAATCCCAGCGGGTAGGGCTAGCCGGTATGACCCGGAGTCGCCGTATCGCTCGCGACGATCGCGCCGCCGGAGAACGTCACGCCCCTCGGCGAGGAGCCCGCAGCGGCGATCTGGTAGGCCAGAATCTGGCTGGTCGACGGATCGAAGAACAGCTGGAACCGGACTGGAGAGGATGAGGCGCGGGGCAGAGATGCTCTGAGGTGCTTGAGCTGTTTCTGCTGAGCGGCGTCGAGCTTCACGGTGCTGACGACCGGAACAGACACGACCTCACCGATCCGACCGGCGGCGTCCGTGACGTTCTGCTGGACGCTGATCCCCGGCAGTTCGCCGGCGACGGTGAACAGCGCGCTGCGGGCCTGCGGCGGGAGCTGGGGATCCTCGAGCAGCACCGCGATGTTGGGCAGCAGGTAGTCGCCCTCGGGCGTGCCCGCCGCCACGCCACGGTGAGCCGGGTCGGCACCCACCCACCGCTGCCACTGGGACTCCAGGTACTGGCGCACCGCCGTGGGGTCGCCGGGGACGCTCGCTGGGTCCGGAGCCGGAGCCACCCATGCTCCCGGGACCTTGCCGTACAGCGAACCGAACTGCCCTGGACCGAAGCGCTTGGCGCTGGTGCCCTGGATCGGGTTGTCGGCACCTGCGTTGGTTACAACCACGCGGCCCGAGCCGTCACCGGCCAGCCACCACTGCTCGTCGACGGTCATCGTGCCGAAGCCGAACATGCGCTCGTGCAGGTAGTAGTACTGGCCCGGAGGCGCCACCGTCGTCGGCTGCGCGGAGGCCACGGCGGCGGCAGCGCCCAACGCATTCGTCGGTGAGCCGCCCGGCAGCAGCTGCGTGATGCCGAGACCGGCTGCGGCGATCAGCAGGGTAGCGGCCACCGACATCGCAAGCGCACGGCGCGACGCGCGACGCGGCCTGGCGCGCGCCGGCCGGCTCGGCGCCAGCGCCTGATCCAGGGCTTCGCGGATCGCGTCGAGCGGGGGTCCGGGCAGCAGCTCGGGCAGCGGGTTCTCGGCCTGCAGCTGGCGAAAGGCGTCTTGGCGCATCACAGGACCTCCGGCGTCTTTGCTGGTCGAAGTGGCCTCGGCTGGCGCCGCTCCTCGTCCAGCGCTCCCTGCAGCCGGCGTCGCGCGCGATGCAGGCGGACCGCGAGCTGGCCCGTACTGATGCCCAGCACCCGCGCCGCCTGCCTCCGATCAAGCCCATCCCACGCGATCAACAGCAGGGTCTCCTGGTCGCGCGGGCTCAACGACGTGAGTGCCCTCAGCACCGCCGAATCACCGCTCAGCGCTTCGCTCGCGGGCTCACCCGACGGAGCGTGATCGGCAAGACGCCGGTGCAGCGCCGCGCGGCGACCGTCTCCGCGCCGTTGATTTGCCAGAACTCCTCGAGCGATCCCCAGCAACCAGGGCAGACCGTCGGACGGCGCCTCGTCAAATCGGCGCCACGCCGCCAGGAACACCTCCGCCACGACGTCATCGGCCACGGCCGGATCGATGCGCCGGTGCACGAACGTCCGCACCGCGGGGCCCAGATCCGCGTGCATCGCCTCGAATTCCGCGCGCCGATCCATTTGCTCTCTTAAGGAGTCCGGACCCTACCCAGAGATTTCACCACCGTAGATCTCCATCAGCTCCGCGTGGGCGCGCTCGTCGCCGAAGCGTTCAGGCGCATCTTTCAGGGCCGCCTCGCCGCTGCTTCGGCGGCCCACCGGATCGCCCCACAGGTCGGCCAGCGCCGCCGTCCACGCCGGGACGTCGCGAGCGGGCAGCACCCTCCCCCACCGCGGATCGACGATCTCCGGCAGCCCGCCGAGGTCGCTGGCCAGCACCGGGAGCCCGGCCGCCAGCGCCTCGATCACCCCGTAGGGGCTGACCTCCTCCCAGCGTGAGGGAGCGAGCAGCAGAGCTGCTCGCTCCCTCACGCTCGCCATCCCCGCGGAATCGAGCCATCCCAGAAAGGTGACGTCGGCCCCCACCGCCAGCTTCCGCAGGCGCGCCTCATCCGGCCCGGTCCCGGCCACGACCAGCGGTACCCCCGCGGCGCGAGCGGCGGCGATCGCGATGTCGCCACCCTTCTCCTCGGCCAGGCGCCCCGCGAAGAGCGCATACTCGCCGGCATCCGCGCAGCTGGCGTCCGCCCACTCGGCTCCCGCGATGAAGTTCTGCAGCACCCTGACCCGCTCGGGCGGCACCCCGTGCAGGCGCAGCAGCTCGCGGTGGCGCTCAGAGGGGGCGATGAGACGGTCGGCCTCGGCGAGCAGGTGCGGGTGCTGGCGGGCGAGGCCGGCGGCGTAGACGCCGGCCTCGCCCACCGAACCGCGACATCGGTGGATCACTCCCGGGAACGTGTTGCGCGCCCCGCAGCTGTGGCACGGACCGCCGTTTCGGTAGGCGACCCCGATCGCGCAGGACACGCGGAAGTTGTGCAGGTGCAGCACCGTCCTTGCGCCGGTGCCGCGTGCCGCCGCCAGCGCCCGCCACCCGAACAGCGGGTGGAGGTTGTGGGCGTGGACGACATCGGCCCGCATCCGCCGCGCGGCTGCGGCGACCTCGCGCGGATCCTCGCCCCCGGCCAGCAGGGCTCTGGCGGCGCGGACGTTGCCGGCCGCCGCGCTGTCGCGCTCGAGCGACTCGACCT
>WQWK01000266.1 GCA_009785395.1 Conexibacteraceae bacterium | reverse complement strand
GAGCAGATGGTCGGCGGCGAGCTGCTCCCCCGCTGCGCCGAGCCCGGCTCGCCGGTCGGTGTTGTCGGTCATCCCGCTCGACGCTAGGGCCCGACCTGTCCCGAGTTTGTCTCGCCAAGTGTCGGTTTCGTGCCGGTTTCACGGATCGCGCCGAAACGGGCGCGGATTCGACACGCGCCGCCACAGATCCGTGACAGACGGCACGGTACGGTCGAGCCCGTGTTCTCCCGCGTATCGACGTTCGCAATCGATGGCGTCGAGCCACGGCGCGTCACGGTCGAGGTCGACATCCGTGCCGGGCTCCCGGCCTTCACGATCGTCGGACTGGGTGATGCGGCGGTGCGCGAGTCGCGCGAGCGGATCCGCGCCGCGATCCAGAACTCCGGGTTCAGGTTCCCGCAGAGCCGGATCACCGCGAACCTGGCCCCCGCGTCACTGAGGAAGGCCGGCCCCGGCTTCGACGTCGCGCTGGCGCTGGCGGTGCTCGCCGCCAGCGAGCAGATCCCGCTCGGGCCGCTGACCGGCGTCGCCGTGTTCGGCGAGCTGTCGCTCGGCGGTGAGCTGCGCGACGCCCCGGGCGTCCTGGCAGTCGCTGAGGGCGCTCGTCGATCCG
Source organism: Conexibacteraceae bacterium (assembly GCA_009785395.1). The sequence continues at coordinate 3,194 of WQWK01000266.1, read as the reverse complement.
GGATCCCACGGCTCGTCGTGCCGCGCGAGCGCGCGCGCGAAGCAGCACTCGTCCAGGGGATCGAGGTCGCCGGGGTCGACGGCCTGGCCGAGGCCGTCGACGCGATCATCGGCCTGCGGACGCCTCCGCTGCCTCGCCCCAGACCGGCACCAACCGCGCCTGCCGACCCGGATCTGGCTGACGTCCGCGGGCATGCGGTACCGCTGCTGGCACTGCAGATCGCGGCCGCGGGTGGCCACAACCTGATGCTCGAGGGCCCGCCCGGGACGGGCAAGACGATGCTCGCGCGGCGGCTGCCGTCGATCCTGCCGCCGCTGACGCGGGACCAGGCCCTGGAGGTGACACGAATCCACAGCATCGCGGGCGTGCACGCCGGCGGGCTCGTGCGGGGCCGCCCGTTCCGGGCGCCCCATCACACGATCTCGCCCGCCGGGCTGGTCGGCGGCGGCTCTCCGCCGAAGCCGGGGGAGGCGAGCCTCGCGCATCTCGGCGTGCTGTTCTTGGACGAGCTGTCCGAGTTCATGCGCACGACGCTCGAGGCGCTACGGCAACCGCTGGAGGACGGTCGCGTCACGATCGTCCGCGGCCAGCGGGCGCTCGTCTTCCCGACCCGGGTGATGCTGGTCGCGGCGACCAACCCGTGCCCGTGCGGCTACGCGGGCGTCGGTGACCGCTGCACCTGCTCGGAGGTGGATCTGCGTCGCCACCAGCGCCGACTCAGCGGGCCGTTGCTTGACCGGATGGATCTGCTGGTCAGCGTCGAACGGCCCGATGAGACGGAGCTGCGCAGTCGCGCGACGATCGATTCGCAGACCGCTCGGTTGCGGGTGGCGGAGGCGCGCGCTCGAGCGCTCGCGCGTCTGCGGGGAACTGCCGCCGGCTGCAACGGCGACCTCGATGCGGGTCTCGTCCGTGCCTGCGTCAGGCTCGAGGAACGAGCGCTGGTCGTGCTCGGCGATGCGTACACGGCGGGGGCGCTGTCGGCTCGCGGACGTCACCGCGTGGTGCGCGTGGCCCAGACGATCGCGGATCTCGAGGGACACGACCGCGTGTCGGAATCGGACGTGCTGCTGGCGCTGAGTCTGCGGCAGCGTAGCGCGCGCGAGGAACTGCTGGCGGCGTGAGCAGGGAGGCGACCGGCGGATCGCAGGCGCCGGCGGCGTGTGATCGGTGCCTGGCGCGGACGTGGCTGCTGGGGCGGCTCGGAGGCCATCTGGAGGTCGTCCGCGGCCGCGTCGGAGAGTTGCTCGAGCTCGACGACGAGCGGTTGATCTTGGCGGTCGGCGGCAGGGACCGGACGATGCTCGCGCGGGAACACGCGCGGTTTGCGGGCGACGCGGCGGACGAGTCACGAACGCGGTCGCGAGCCGCCGGGCTCGCGCTGATCTGCAGATGCGACCCGGCTTACCCGCCCGCGCTGGCGGCGCTCGAGGCACCGCCGGCCGTGCTTCACATCGCCGGTGACGCCGAGCGGTTCCTGGCGGTCTGCGGGCCGGGGGACGTCGTGGCGATCGTCGGGACGCGCGCGGCGTCCGGGTACGGGCTCGACGTCGCCGCGACGCTGGGGCGCGGGCTCGGTGCGGCCGGCGTCACCGTGGTCAGCGGGATGGCCACGGGGATCGACGCCGCCGCGCAGCGCGGGGCGCTGGCCGGCGGTGGCGCCACCGTGGCGGTCCTGCCGGGCGCGGCAAATCGGCCCTATCCACGGAGCGAGCGCCGCTTGTATCGCGAGGTCGTGGCGGCGGGCGCGGCAGTCAGCGAGCTGGGTCCGGGCGCAAACGTGTGGCGCTGGTCGCTGCAGGCGAGGAACCGGCTGGTCGCGGGTCTGGCGACGATGACAGTCGTCGTCGAGGCCGGCGCACGATCCGGCTCGCTGATCACCGCACGCGTCGCCGCACAGCTCGGACGCACGGTCGGCGCCGTTCCTGGGCTCGTGACCAGTCCGCGGGCAAGTGGCACCAACGCGCTGCTCGCAGAGGGAGCGACGGTCGTCCGCGGGGCGCAGGATGTTCTCAACGCGGTCTTCGGCGCGGGCGTCAGGATCGCGACCGCCGACGCCAGAGCCGCGCCGACCCCTCGCCAGGCGGCGCTGTTACGGGAGATCGGGTCGGGGCGGGATACGGTCGCAAAGCTCGGCCGGGCCGCGCTCGCGGAAGACTCGCGCGCGGACGCGAGTCAAGCCCACGCGGTCATGACCGAGCTCGCTGCGCTGGAGCTGGGCGGATGGGTCAGACGCGGCGCGGGCGGGCGCTTCACGGTGGTGCCCTGAGGCCCGGCCGCGGCCGTCGCGCGGCTAACCTCGGCCGGATGGACGCTCCGACGCCGCCGCGGGCGCTGACGATTGCCGGCTCGGACTCGGGCGGCGGGGCCGGGATCCAGGCGGATCTGAAGGCCTTTGCCGCTTGCGGCGTGCACGGGATGACGGCGATCACCGCGATCACCGCCCAGAACACCCTCGAGGTGAGCGCGATCCACCAGATTCCCCCTGAGACGATCGTCGCCCAGGTACGCGCGGTGGTCAGCGACATCGGCGTCGACGCGGTCAAGATCGGGATGCTGGGGACCGCCGAGACGATCGACGCCGTGGTGCAGGCGCTCGATCTGCTCCCACCGGCGACGCCCGTCGTGTCGACCCGGTGATGGTCAGCGAATCCGGCGCGGTGCTGCTGGACCCCGCCGCCATGATCAGCCTCGTATCGCGACTGCTGCCCCGCGCCACGGTCGTGACACCGAACATCCCCGAGGCCCGCGCGATCGCAGCGCTCGCGGGGGATTCCACCGGGCGCGAAGAGGTCGAGGGGTTGGCACGGGCGATCCATGCGCTCGGGCCGACCGCCGTGGTCGTCACCGGTGGCCACCGGGCATCGGCCGCCGACGTGTTCTTCGACGCGTCCGGCGTCGCCGAGATTCCCGGCGAGCGGTTTCCCGACGGTGCTGCGCACGGTTCCGGCTGCACCCATTCGAGCGTTCTGGCCGCACGCCTGGCGTGGGGGGATAGCCCGCTCGAGGCGGCTCGCGAGGCCAAGCGGCTCGCGTCGGGGGCGGTCGCGGACGGTCTACGGGGCATCGGCGCCGGCACCGGGCCGGTCGACGTGCTGGGGATAGCTCGTCGCGGCTGACCAGCCCGTAATCTGCATCAAACTCATTTTCTCGATATTCTCTGTCGAGAATCTGCTGTTTACCCCGTCGCGGCG